>WTAX01000541.1 GCA_013139395.1 Gammaproteobacteria bacterium
GGTATGGAAAAGGGTGAAGCCATTGAACATAAATGGGTATCTCGTTCCATTGAAAATGCACAACGCAAGGTAGAAGGGCACAACTTTGATATTCGTAAGCAATTACTTGAATATGATGATGTAGCTAATGATCAGCGTAAAGTCATTTATGAACAGCGCAGTGATTTAATGTCTACAGAAGATATCTCTGATCTGATTGTTGATATCCGTGCTGATGTGGTCGATCAATTTATTAGTAACTATATTCCACCAGAAAGTATTGAAGAACAATGGGATATACAGGGACTTGAAGACGCTCTTAAAAAAGAGTTTTTCATGGAGCTGCCCATTGCAGGCTGGTTAGCAGAAGATGATGATCTGCATGAAGAGCCGCTAAGAGAAAAAATGCTTCAGGAAATGGTTAATTCCATGGCACAAAAAGAAGAGCTTATTGGTGCTGAAATGATGCGCCGTGTTGAAAAAGGTGTCATGCTGGAAGTGCTTGATAGTCTTTGGAAAGAACACCTTGCTGCAATGGATTATTTACGCAAGGGCATTGGCCTGCGTGGTTATGCACAAAAGAATCCTAAGCAGGAATACAAGCGTGAGTCATTTGAATTATTTACCGATTTATTGGAACGAGTTAAATTTGATGTTATTGCGCGATTAAGCATTATGCAAATTCGTGAACAGCCTGATTTAAGTGAATTTGAAAAACATGAACAGCCAGAGATGGAATATCAGCATGATGATGTGAATTCATTAGGTGAGGACGGCTCAGACTCTCATTCACAAGACGAGTCTGAAGCAGATGATAAAGTCCAGCCATTCGTTCGTGAGGGGCAAAAAATAGGTCGAAATCAACCTTGTCCTTGTGGATCGGGCAAGAAATATAAGCAGTGTTGTGGAAAATTAAGTTAATTTTTTCTTGTTTATATTGAATACAAAATGCCCACATTTGTGGGCATTTTTATTTAAAAGTGCTTCAAAATAGAGGTCTGAGGGCAGACACATAGGTCTGCCCCTACGCATATGCGGTACAATGTAGGGGCGAACCTATGTGTTCGCCCTTTTACTGGTTAGAGTAAAAGGCTAAAAAAATGACAACAAAAATTAATCTCCCTGATATGCATCCGGTTTCAGGTTTTAAACTGGGTACTGCCTGTGCTGGTATTAAAGTTGCTGATCGTAAAGATGTTGTCATTATGTCATTTCCTGCTGCAGCCAGTGTTGCCGGTGTTTTTACCCAAAATGCATTTTGTGCTGCACCGGTTCATATTGCAAAAGCACATTTACAGGAAGGTCAGGTACAGTATTTTGTGACTAATACCGGTAACGCCAATGCCGGAACGGGTGAGCAGGGCATGGCTGATGCCCTTAAGACATGTGAACAGCTTGCTAATATGGCAGGGACTGGACAGAATAGCATTTTACCTTTTTCAACGGGTGTTATTGGTGAAACTTTACCCGTTAATAAAATTATTAAGGCATTGCCTGATGCTTTGAATGATTTATCTGAGCAAGGCTGGCAAGATGCTGCGCAAGGTATTTTGACGACCGATACCTGTACTAAAGGAGCTTCCACTCAAGTAAGCATTGCTGGTGAATTAGTGACGATTACCGGTATTTCTAAAGGTTCAGGTATGATCCGTCCTGATATGGCAACTATGTTAGCTTATGTTGCAACGGATGCCGGTATTGAGGAAAAACTTCTGCAGAAAATGTTGAAGTATGGTGCCGATCATTCATTTAATCGGATCACAGTCGATGGTGATACCTCAACCAATGATTCTTGTATGCTGGTTGCTACAGGTGAATCAATGGCACCCCGGATTGCTGATGAAGATCATTCTGACTATCAGACATTGTTAAGTGCTGTGACTGAGGTATTAGAGCAATTAGCAAAAGCGATTGTGCTCGATGGTGAAGGGGCAACCAAATTAATTAACATCAAAGTAAAAGCGGGCAAAACAGAACAGGAATGTCAGGATGTTGCCTATACTATTGCTCATTCACCCTTAGTAAAAACGGCATTTTTTGCCAGTGATCCCAACTGGGGACGGATTTTAGCCGCTGTAGGTCGTTCGGGTATTAATGACTTTGATATTAATGCTCTGGAAATCTATCTTGATGATGTCTGTCTTGTGCGTCAGGGAGGGCGGGCAGATGACTATACTGAGGAGCGTGGTCAGACGATAATGGATCAAGATGAAATTACAGTGACAGTGGATTTGCAAAGAGGACAGGCAGAGACTCAAATATGGACCTGTGATCTTTCTTATGACTATGTGAAAATTAATGCCGAATATAGAACCTGATAGTACTATAAATACAATAGTTCATGTGGCAGTCGCTGTAATTGTTAAAGATAATAGAGTATTGCTCTCAAAAAGAGCAGAAAACGTTCATCAGGGTGGATTATGGGAATTTCCCGGGGGTAAAGTTGAGCCAGGTGAGACTATAGAGCAGGCACTTATCAGAGAGATCAGGGAAGAGCTGGGGATAGATGTAAAAAAAACACGTCCTTTAATCAAACTTATATATCATTATCCAGATAAAAGTGTGTTGTTAGAAACGCTGATTGTTTGTCAATTTTCAGGCAGACAATATCAAGTCGATGACTGTTATGAACAGCAGGGCTTAGAAGGTCAGACTGTTAAGTGGGTTAGATTAAACGATTTAGATAATTATTCGTTTCCGTTGGCCAATAAGCCGATCATTAATGCCTTGCATTTACCCGATAGCTATTTAATATCGCCAGATCGGTTTAGTGAAAAGCCTGATAGTCAGTATCAAACACAATTTTTAGATGAATTTTCAAACAATTGTGACTATCATCAAGTGATTCAACTACGTATAAAATCACTTAAAAATGCACAGCTTAACAATTCACCGCTTAAGAAAGTGCTTAAACAAGCCTGTGAAATTGCTCAAAAAAAACAGGTGCGCTTATTGCTTAACTCATCAATGTGTTTAGAGCATGATATTTTATACGCTTGTTCGGGCATACATCTAACCAGTATTCACTTATATGATGATGATTTTATTGCTCACTATCGAACTCAATTTGCTCATAAAATGATAGCGGCTTCATGCCATTGTCAGCAGGATATTGAACGAGCCAATGAATTAGCATTAGATTTTATTGTCATTTCTCCGGTAAAACAGACGACATCGCACCCAAATCAGGCACCTATGGGTTGGGAGCAATTTAAAAAATTAACCGATATTGCAAAAATCCCGGTATTTGCCTTAGGTGGGATGAAACCGAGTGATATTAAAGAAGCACAAAACTATGGTGCTCAGGGAATTGCAGCAATCAGCAGTTTGTGGAACTCTGTAGTGAATGAAACACAGGATAAATTTTAGTGATAAACCCAAAAAAATACTTAAATAATAAATATATTCGACTGCTTGCCATGAGTTTGATTATTATCCTTGCTTTGATCTTTGTGCAGGATTTTGCTGATTTTTTGGATGAAAATTCTGATAAGGTAGTCAA
>WTAX01000526.1 GCA_013139395.1 Gammaproteobacteria bacterium
TACAGGAACTGGAAGCTATTTTCCGTGGCGTTGGCTGGAAGGTCATTAAAGTCATGTGGGGCAGCTATTGGGATCCGTTATTAGCTAAAGATAAAGATGGTTTGCTCAAACGCCGTATGATGGAATGTGTTGATGGCGATTACCAAAATTACAAATCCAAAGACGGAGCTTATGTCCGGGAACATTTCTTTGGTAAATATCCGGAATTAAAAGCCATGGTGGCCAATATGTCTGATGACGATATCTGGCGTCTCAATCGTGGTGGTCATGATCCGCATAAAGTCTATTCAGCCTATAAAGAAGCGGCTGAAACCAAAGATCAGCCGGTGGTTATTTTAGCGCATACCGTAAAAGGTTATGGTATGGGCGCTTCGGGTGAAGGGCAAATGCGTACTCACTCTCAGAAGAAGCTGGATGCTGAAGAGATGATTGCCTATAAAAATCGTTTCAATATCCCTATTTCTGATGAACAGGCGGGCAGAGCTGATTATTATCATCCAGGCAAAGACAGTGAAGAATATAAATACATAATGGCCCGACGTGAAGCACTCGGTGGTGTTATGCCGGTGCGTAATCGTACTGCCGCACCTTTAGATGTACCAGACCTGTCAATTTTTGAGCCTATCTTAAAAGGCTCTGGTGATAGAGAAATGTCAACTACAATGGCCTTTGTGCGTATGTTGACGCTTCTGAGTCGTGATAAAAATATCGGTGAAAATGTTGTACCTATCGTGCCTGATGAAGCACGTACTTTTGGTATGGAAGGCATGTTCCGTCAGTTAGGTATTTACTCCTCAGTCGGACAGTTGTATACACCGCAGGATAAAGATCAGGTCATGTTCTATAAAGAAGATAAGTCCGGTCATATTCTGCAGGAAGGCATTAACGAAGCTGGAGCCATGTCATCATGGATTGCCGCAGCAACAGCCTATAGCACCACTGGCGTTAATATGATGCCGTTTTATATTTACTACTCCATGTTTGGTTTTCAACGTGTGGGCGATCTGGCCTGGATGGCAGGCGATATGCAGGCACGTGGTTTCTTATTGGGCGGCACTGCCGGTCGAACCACTCTGGCTGGTGAAGGTTTACAGCATCAGGATGGCCACTCTCTGCAAATGGCGGCGACCATTCCTAACTGTGTGACTTATGACCCGACTTTTTCTTATGAGTTAGCGGTGATTATTCAGGACGGTATGCGTCGTATGTATAAAGAACAGGAAAATGTGTTCTATTACGTGACCGTGATGAATGAAAACTATCAGCAGCCAGCGTTGCCAAAAGGTGTTGAGAAGGGAATTCTTAAAGGTATGTACCTGCTGCAGGGTGGTGGTAAACGTCGTAAGAAGATTCAATTAATGGGTTCCGGCACTATTTTGCGTGAGGTTATTGAAGCCGCACGTATTCTTGATGAAGACTGGTCAGTGGATGCTGATGTCTGGAGTGTCACCAGTTATAACGAAATACGTCGTGAAGCTCAGGATGTTGATCGCTGGAATATGCTGCACCCGCTTGAAGATCCAAAGATTTCTTATATTGAAAAATGTCTTAAAGATCGCCGTGGGCCAGTACTTTCAGCAACTGATTATATCAAAGGTTACTCTGATCAAATCAGAAAATGGGTACCTGCTAAATATGAAGTGTTAGGTACAGATGGTTTTGGTCGTTCTGATACTCGCGCTCAATTACGTAAGTTCTTTGAAGTTAATGCCGCCTATATTGTCATTGCTGCACTTAAATCACTGGCAGATGACGGACAGTTCCCGGCAGGTAAGGTTCAGGAAGCCATTGTTAAATATGGTATCGATCCAGAAAAACCAAACCCAGCAACAGCTTAAGGGCTTTTTGCTCATTGCAAAGAATTGAATGGAGTAACACTATGAGTAAAATGATAGAAGTATTTGTTCCGGATATTGGTGATTTTGATGAGGTAGAAGTCATTGAAGTGCTGATATCCGAAGGTGATACCATCAGTGTCGAAGACTCTCTGGTCACCGTAGAATCTGATAAAGCCACGATGGAAATACCCAGCAGTCATGCGGGTGTTGTGGCTAAAGTAAAAGTGAATATTGGTGATAAAGTTTCAGAAGGTTCTCTGCTTATATTATTAGATGCTGACTCTGCAGCTGCTGAGCCAGCCGCCGCTCAGGAGCCTGAAGCTAACGTTGAGACTAAACCTGAGCCTGCAGCAGTGAAACCAGTTGCTGCACCAGCACCGGCTAAAAAAACTACGGCAGCAAAAGCATCGCCGACCATTAATATCAATCATGATAATTTCAAAAGAGCCCATGCCTCACCCGCAGTACGAAAGTTTGCCCGTGAACTTGGAGTTGATTTGACCCGAGTGAGTGGTACTGGTAATCATGAACGTATCCTAAGAGAAAATATTCAGGAGTACGTTAAACAAGCGTTGAGAGAGCCTGCCGGTGGTAGTGCCAGTCTGGGTGTTGAACCCATGCCTGAAATTGACTTTAGTCAGTGGGGTGATGTGGAAACCAGGAAGCTTTCCAAGATCAATATCCTTACCGGTAAATTCATGCACCGTAACTGGGTTAACGTTCCCCATGTGACGCAGTTTGATGAAGCCGATATTACTGAACTGGAAGCCTTTCGTAAGAAATCAAATATTGACTACGCTGACAAGGGTATTAAAGTCACCCTGCTGTCTTTTATTATGAAAGCCGTAGTCATGGGACTTAAAGAATTTCCGCGTTTTAACTCATCACTGGATGTATCTGGTGCAGCCTTAATCCAGAAAAATTATTACCATATTGGTATTGCGGTCGCAACTGCAGATGGTCTGGTGGTACCTGTGATTCGTGATGTTGACCAGAAAAGTCTCAGTGATCTGGCGATAGAATTGCGTGAAGTTTCAATAAAAGCACGGGATAAAAAACTGAAGCCTTCTGAAATGCAGGGTGGTTGTTTTACCATTTCCAGTTTAGGCGGTATCGGTGGTACCAGTTTTACACCGATTATTAATGCCCCGGAAGTGGCTATTCTTGGTGTCTCACGTTCAAGAATGCAGCCCGTCTGGAATGGCTCCGATTTTGAACCTCGTTTAATGTGCCCTCTGTCATTATCTTATGATCATCGTGTTATTGATGGTGCAGAAGGTGCAGCATTTTCAACCTATCTGAGTAAGTTATTATCAGATGTTCGTTATTTATTAATGTAATAGACGGGAATTTAAAAATGAGTAATGTCATAGAAGTAAAAGTCCCGGATATTGGTGACTTCGATAGTGTTGAAATTATTGAAATACTAGTGTCTCCCGGCGATGAAGTGAATGTTGAAGATCCACTGATAACTGTGGAATCTGATAAGGCCAGTATGGAAATTCCATCATCTGATGCCGGTACGGTAAAAAGTATTAAAGTTGCTATGGGTGATAAGGTTGCACAAGGCAGTGTGATTATTGAGCTTGAAGTCTCTGAGATAAACAATTCAGCTGAGGATGAGACAAAGAGTGAAACTCCTCAGATAGAATCTCCTCAGGCCGCTCCTGAAAGCACAGCAACTGAAAATATCAGCACACCTGATGCTGCAGTATTTACTGGTTCGGCTGATATTCAGGCTCAGGTTGTCGTTTTAGGCTCAGGCCCCGGTGGTTATACCGCTGCATTTCGCGCCGCTGATCTGGGGAAACAGGTAGTACTGATTGAAAAAGATGATTTTCTTGGTGGTGTCTGTCTTAATGTTGGTTGTATACCATCTAAAGCCTTACTGCATGTCGCTGAAGTCGTCACAGAAGCACGTGAATTTTCTAAACTGGGAGTCACTTATCAGGAACCCGATATCGACACCGATAAACTACGTGAGCATAAAAACAAAGTCGTAGGACGTTTAACTGGTGGTTTAAAGCAACTGGCTAAACAACGTAAAGTTCAAATCGTTAATGGCTATGGAAAATTTACTTCAGCTAATACTATTGAAGTAGAAGCAGCAGACGGCACCAAACAAGTGGTTGCTTTTGAGAACTGTATTATTGCCGCAGGCTCATCAGTCACCCGCCTGCCCTTTATTCCCTGGGAAGATGAGCGTGTCTGGGACTCAACCGATGCCCTTGAGCTAAAAAATATACCTAAACGCTTATTGGTTGTTGGCGGTGGAATTATTGGCCTGGAAATGGCTACCGTTTATCATGCCCTGGGTGCTCAGGTAACTGTTGTTGAACTGGGTCCCGGATTAATTCCCGGTGCTGATCGTGATCTGCTCAAACCTTTTGAACGAACCTTAAAAAGACGTTATGAAAATGTTTTCGTTAATACCAAGGTCACTACATTGACACCGAGTGATGACGGTATTGTGTGTCAATTTGAAGGTAAAAAAGCACCAGAGCAGGATACCTTTGATAATGTCCTGGTGGCAATTGGTCGTTCACCCAATGGCAAGCTGATTGATGCTGATAAAGCAGGTGTTGTCGTTAATGAACAGGGTTTTATTCCGGTTGATACTCAGCAGCGTACAAATATAGATCATATCTTTGCAATCGGTGATGTCGTTGGTCAACCCATGCTGGCGCATAAAGCGACTCATGAAGCCAAAGTTGCCGCTGAAGTCATCGATGGCCAGCAGCGCTTCTTTGATGCCCGAACCATTCCTTCTGTGGCCTATACTGAACCGGAAATTGCCTGGTGTGGTCAGACTGAAGAACAGCTCAAAGCCGATGGTATTGAATACGAAAAAGGTGTTTTTCCATGGGCTGCCAGCGGCAGAGCCTTATCTGTCGGTGCTGATGTCGGTATGACAAAAGTACTCTATGACAAAGCCACACACCGTATGCTGGGTACAGGAATTTTAGGTAAAAATGCCGGTGAACTCATTGCCGAAGCTGCATTGGCTGTAGAAATGGGCGCTGAAATGGAAGATATTGCATTGACCATTCATCCCCACCCGACACTATCTGAAACCATTAACTTTGCAACAGAAGTGGCTGAGGGTACTTGTACGGATATTTATTTACCCAAGAAGAAGTAAATGGGTTGATAAGTTGATATGTTATTAAGTTTCCATGTTAAAAATTGACTAAACCTGGCAAGTTAATAAGGGGAATGTTAGTGTTCAGAATTAAGCGTTCAGAAAAAGAAAGAGCTTATAAATAAAATAGATTTTTTCAGTGTTCTAGTTGCTTTTTTCTTTTTTCTTTTGGTTTTTCTGAACGCTTAACGCTTAGCACTGAACGCTATTGTCAGCTACTTTGATAAATACCAAAGCCCTAACTTATCAACTTACCAACTTATCAACATAATAACTTAATAACTATTCTTTCATCGCTTCACGAACAGTCGACAAGATCTTTGCTGATGCTGTTGCATGAGCAAGGATAGCAAAGAGTTTGCCATCCTTTCCTACAATATAAGTTTCAGATGTATGATCAATGCCATACATTAAGGCTGAATTGGAGTAGGGTACTTTTT
>WTAX01000088.1 GCA_013139395.1 Gammaproteobacteria bacterium
CGGCTTTGATAATAGTATCGTCCAGTTGAGCCAGTATATCTCCTTGATTAACCTTATCACCTTCATGAAAGGGGAGTTTAACTAACATGCCCGGAGCCTGATTATAAAAATGAATCATCCGCTTTGGCTTTAATGTGCCGGTCAGGGTGATTTTATGATTTAGAGATTGAACTTCAGCCTGAGTGACTTCAACTGCCGGTATGGTTTTGGGTGAGCGCTTTTTTGCAGGTGCTTTGTCATCACAGCCGCTGATGAAGCCGGTAACAGTCAAGACTAAAATCATGCTGATCAGAGAAATAACCTGTTTTTTTATAGGGCTTTTTGTTATTTGCATATTAATAATATAAGTTTAGTATTGTTTTGTTTTAGATGTATTTCAGGTTTGTTTTATGTATAGTTTAATGCCAAAATTGATTAGAATAAACCATCTGCTGTCAGCTTACCTGGTTTTCTTCTTCCCTGATATCAATATAAGCACATTTATAAGCACAATAATAAGTTCGGCATAATTACTGACATATAGGCTAAGGAATTTTAAATATAAACTATGATACGCACACGTTATACGGATGCACCGCACAAAGATCGCCATGATTTATCAAACCTGAAACGTATTGTACCATTTTTATGGGAGTATAAAGGGCGTGTTTTAGTGGCAATGGTTTTGTTGATCCTTGCCAAAGTCGCCACGGTAGCGGTGCCTTTTATACTTAAAGATATTGTTGATTTGCTGGACTCAAAGACATTGCCGCTGGTTTTGCCGGTGACACTATTGCTCGGTTATGGCGCATTACGTCTGCTCAATGTGTTATTTAGTGAACTGCGTGATACGGTCTTTGCCAGAGTGCGTTATCGTGCAATGCGCAATCTTTCCCGTGAAGTGCTGTCTCATCTGTATTCTTTATCCTTACAATTTCATCTGGAACGACGTACCGGCGGTATCTCACGAGATTTAGAGCGGGGTACACGGGCTGTCTCCTCTATTATGAATTATCTGGTGTTTAATATTATTCCTACCATGGCCGAATTTATATTGGTTGCTTTTTTACTTCTGGGTGATTATGACGCGCATTTTGCCATTGTTACTTTCAGCACCATATTGGTTTATGTCGCTTTTACACTATCAGTCACTAATTGGCGCATGCACATTCGTCACTATATGAATCGCCTGGATTCACATGCCAATGCCATGGCGGTGGATGGTTTGATTAATTTTGAAACAGTGAAATATTTCAATAATGATGATTATGAGATTAATCGTTATGATAATACTCTGGATGAATGGGAAAATGCGGCGGTTAAGAGTCAGACTTCTATGTCCATATTAAATTTTGGTCAGGGCTGCATTATTGCTGTCGGTGTGACGATGATGATGTTTCTTGCGGCTCAGGGTGTTGTTGACGGCAGTATGAGTATTGGTGATCTGGTTCTGGTGAATGCGCTGATGCTGCAATTATTTATACCACTGAACTTTCTGGGTATTATTTATCGTTCAATGATGCACTCTCTTGCTGATATTGATTTAATGTTCGGTCTGTTAGACAAAAAAGGCAATGTTGCTGATAAAAAAGACGCAGTTGACCTCAAGGTCTCTGCGGGTGTCGTACGTTTTGATCATGTTGATTTCGGCTATCAGCCTGAACGACAGATCCTGCATCAGGTGAGTTTTGAAATCCCTGCGGGTAAAAAACTGGCCATTGTCGGCCCTTCCGGAGCCGGTAAATCCACTTTATCACGTTTATTATTTCGTTTTTATGATGTTGATAAGGGCAGAGTCAGTATTGATGGTCAAACTATCAGTGATGTGACACAGGAAAGCTTACGTCAGACGGTTGGTATAGTGCCTCAGGATACGGTTCTGTTTAATGAAAGTATTTATCATAATATTATCTATGCTCGCCCGGATGCCAGCGAAGATGAAGTGTTTAAAGCGGCAAAAATGGCTAATATTCATGACTTTATCAGTGAATTACCCGATGGTTATGACACTGTGGTTGGAGAGCGTGGGCTTAAACTATCCGGTGGTGAGAAACAACGAGTCGCTATTGCCCGGGTGATTTTAAAAAATCCCAAAATTCTGGTGTTTGATGAAGCCACATCCTCTTTGGATTCCCATTCAGAACAAGTTATTTTGACCTCATTGGCAGAAGTGGCCCAGCAAAGAACCACACTGGTTATTGCTCATCGCTTGTCTACCATTGCCGATGCAGATATTATTATTGTACTGGAAAATGGTAGAGTAAAAGAGCAGGGTAATCATCAGGAATTATTGGCTAAAAATGGCCTTTACACCAGCCTTTGGACTATGCAGCAGCAAGAAAAAGACAAACAGGAAATAGAATGACAAATGCAGCGGGTTCATCTGATAAAATTCTCTTAGCGGTAATTGAGCAGGGAGGCTACCCTGATTTTACCGCTTTATATGAAGCTCAGGGCTATAAAGTGGAGACAGTTAAGTCACCACGTAAAGCCATTAGTTTCCTGAAAAAAAATAGCATTGCTATGTTGGTGGCGGAGTTTAATTTTCAAACGGATTTTCGTGATCGCACCAGTTCTTTAGAATCGATTATGGCCAGCACACAGCACCAGAAAGATATTAAGGTGGTTATTTTTATTGATCAGAATAATAAAGAGCGTTTTGAAAAGGTGAGTTCGCGCTTCGCCATTCATCAGGCATTAACCTTTCCTATCGATGAAGCACAATTAAGTCAGGCAGTGTCTCTAAACTAAAGAAGTGTTTACAATTTGATTAGTGCTTACGGTACTATCAAGTTATTTACATAAAAGTCAAAAAAGCATGTTTCTATAAATTTAAGGCACAGCAAATCTATGACCGGTTATTGGCATAACGATCCTGAGTATGATTCACAGCAGGCATGATTTCATTTTTTGCTGCACAGAACATCAATCACTTCACCATCTTGATCAGCTGCTCTCCAGTCCAGAGGTAATGAAGTTTAGCATCAATGGTGAGAAATGTTTCATCAAGGAACCAGCGATCGCTTTTCTTATGAAACTTTTCACGCAGATTTTTTGATATAAGCTTGCCAAACTTATCACAGCATTGACTAATGGATTCATAGGCTGCATCAATACTTTGATATGCCATGAGTTCTTCAATATCTCAAAAGCTGAGGGTAAATCGATAATACAACCATACAACATTGGTGATTATTTCTTTTGCGTATCGGTGTCCTGAGTAGATAATATTGCTTTTTATGGCAAAATTATGACATTATTGGTGAAACAAAGTGAATAACTTGACAGCATTGTCCATGTATATCCAATATTGCCATTTTATAGATAATTAGAAGAAGATAATTTTTTATATTGTCGTTTTATTTTCCACTTTTTGCGCTTAATATCAGAATACATGGAAAATTTTCCATGTTTTGTAGTTCAATATCACAATAAGTGGAAAATAAAAGTTATACTGATAACACGGGTGTTGATTTTTCCATGTTTTATAGCTTAATATCATAATAGATGGAAAATATTTACATCTATCTAGTCAATATCATGGAAAATTTCCATGTATTAATATAGTTAGGGAAAAAAATAAAAAAGAATGAACGAAACCATAACCACGAAAACAACAGCAATAGAAGCACATATTATTCGTGGTCGCCTTGAAGCAGAAGGAATACCAGCCTTTATTGCTTTTGAGCATCATATATGGGCAAATTGGACTTTATCAAATGCTTTAGGTGGTGTACGCATTCAAGTTGTTTCGTCTAAAAAAGATGAAGCAATAAATGTGATTTCAAGAATTGAACATGGTGAATTTCAAAAAGAGCTTGAAAGAGAAATTGAATACACTGAAAAGCACAATTGTCCAGTCTGCAATAATGATATGGTTACTAATGTAAATTGGTCTTGGAAATTGGCTTTTTTGTCATTGTTTTTTTTAACAATACCAATTCCTTATTTTCAGAACCAATTGAAATGCACAAAATGCAACCATTCTTGGAAAGCGCATAAAAGTGCATATTCAGTTTCAGTCAAAGCTTTCATGGTTTCATTTTTTGGAGGGCTTTTACTGATTTTACTTGCTGCTTGGTATTTTTGGTGCAGGCTAAATTGTCCAATCGCAAGGTTTATATAGGTCACAAGCCCTAACCAGAAGTTGCTCGGGAAAATCTGGTCGTGGTTTAAAAAGCAAAACCACAACCAGTTTTCCCGAGAACTAGTCGTTAGCTTGCAAAATAATTCAAAAGTATGATTTCTATTTGATATGGAAAATAATAAAAATAAATTACGTTGCTTAAAATGTGGTTTTTATAGACCTGAGGACGCTACAAATCCTGAATGGCAATGTCCAAATTGTCTTTCTGCTTACTCAAAAATAGAAAAATATGAACAAAATATTTCTATTTTCAATAGTGAAAGAGAAAAAGCAAAAGTATTAGGGTTAACTGAATATTTTTTTTTAGTACTATTAAATGTTGGTCTTTTTTTATTTTCTCACCAATTATAAATTTTTTAGCAGATACAGTTCTAATCTTAATAAAAACAAAATCAGTCAATGGCTTGATTTATGTCTTAACAGCACCAGGGTGGCTTTTACTTTCAATAATTTATTTTTTATCTTTGCTAATAATTTCAATAATAATCACGATTATGACTCGGATATTTATTTCTAAAAACAAAACAAATCATCGTTCCATGTCGGTTTCAGAATTAATTATAGTTTACATGTTTATAGCGACAGGAAATTATTTGGTAACTAAAGATATGTATTTTACATCAATAATGCAAGCTACAATTACTTGCCTACTTATGTTTACCTTTTCCCAAAAAACAACAAAGTCAAACAGTAGTTTTCTTAAAAATAAAAGGCCCAAATTTAAAATTGGTAGCAATATAAAAAGATGAAATCTAACAAGGAAATCAACTTCGCTCCTGCCCTTTGGGCCTACGCCGGACAGCCCAAGCTTCGCTTGAAATGCCGGTTATTGAGTCGTTGTGCTCAAAAAAAACAAAATCCATCCCTGAATCACAAATTTGACAATCATACTCCATTGGAGTATATTGATTTTATGATTACTATTGCAGAAACCGAGCAATTTCAAAAGAAAGTTTCCCAACTTCTCAGTGAATCTGAGAAAGATGACTTAATTTCTTACCTTTCTGATAATCCAAATGCTGGAGATTTGATCCAGGGAACAGGTGGAGTAAGAAAACTTCGTTGGGCTAGGCGTGGCATGGGAAAAAGTGGTGGTACCAGAGTTATTTACTATCACCATAGTGAAATGATGCCATTATATATTTTGACCATATTTGGAAAGAATGAAAAATCTAATTTGTCCATGAATGAAAAACAAATGTTGTCAAAAGCAGTAAAACTCCTTATTAGTTATTGGAGGCATTAAGATGAGTAAAGCATTTGATGAAATCTATGCAGGATTGAATGAAGCAATTGATCATGCAAAAGGCAAACAAACAAAAGTCATTGAACATACACCAACACCTGTTGATGTTAAAGCTATTCGAGCAAAAACAGGGATGAGCCAGCAACAATTCTGTGCGACATTTGGTATTTCACTTGGTACTTTGCGTCATTGGGAGCAAGGTTTAAGAACTCCTAGGGGAACGGCATTAGTTCTACTTAGGGTTGTTGACAAAAACCCTTCAGCTGTCATAGACGCTATTGCAAGTTAAATGCTAATTTCATGGCACAACAAGAAAATGCACTGGCTGCAAAAAAACGCACCAGTGATTTTGACGTTAGTGAGTCAAGCGAGGCTTGATGCATCTTGCAGGGTGCAAAATCGGAAGTTAGAGACACCAACATAAAAGCCACCGAAAAGATATAAAAGTGGTTATTTTTATTGATCAAAGTAATAAAGAACGTTTTGAAAAGGTGAGTTCGTGTTTTGTCATCTATGGTAAAGAGACTCCTGAATGATAAAATATCATTCTCTATACTCTTTTGAACACTTTTTTGGAATAGTTATCTAGATTAGAGTACCCAACCGGATTAGTCTTGAGAGTCTAAAGACTTTCAACAGGCTCCCTTACTTTCCATTTTTCTATATCCTGAATGATTGGGCGTTGTCCATTATCAGTTTGCCATGAATCTACGGCAAAGTTTTGTCTGCTGTTTTTATCTTTAATTTGCGCCGCCCAATGTTGTCCCATTAAATTAGGGGAACGATAAACGGGTTGCTGTAATTCATGACGAACTATTAAGCCCAATTGATTTAAAAGTTCGAGATAGTGAGTCGTATTAACCGTTGAGTCAATACAATCCATGCTTCCTGGTAGATAATTATCATTATAATTTTCTGCTTTATCATTATAGACGGGTGATTGAGTTGCTGCGATATTTTCTAATAAGGCGATAGCTTGAGCAATAGCAAGACGCTCACCATGTCCGCTGGTATTAAGTTGTTTAAAAATAGTGTTTAGTGATGCAATGTTTTTTGTATTGATATGAATAATGCTATTGGTTTTGCAACTATAGTTATAACAAATAGAAATTGATGACGTGTCCTGATTTTTATTTTTCAGTAGGCCTGCTATTTTTTCATGACTGGAAATAACCGGGGATAAAAAATCATCATTGGCATATGAAAGTATTGGAATTAATAGGACTATGATGAATAGCTGTTGGTAACTCATGGAATAAACCTAAAGAAAATAACAATGTCCCTGGCAGACTAAGTCGTGCTCCTTAGCACGAGTCTTAATCTTCAGAGTAATGTGTTAATGCGCTTAATCTTTTATAAAAAAATACTGTGCTGAAACTACTAAACTTATGTTACTGTACAACGAAATTAGTAAAATAAAGCCCCTCTATTTGTTTCTTTCCGGTCAATTCTTTTAAAACTCTTTCGACTTCTTCCTGAACTTTATTTTGCAGCGCTTTTTTCTTTTTAGGTGTGTTGATACTCTCTCGGGTTTGTGAAGATAAAGAGGTGATAATCACATCTCGTAGTGGTGCATTATGTTTTTGAACCTCTGTGATTGCTGAAGGACTACCCAGTACTTGCAGGCGAACTTGTAAAAAGCGCATTCTGCGCTCATTGGTTTGCAGATTAACAACAAAAGGCGGAGAGAGTTCATAATATTTAGTATCATCGACCTCACTATCCTCTTCATCTTCGGCATAAACAGGACTGATTAAGGCAAAAGAAAATAAAATAAGTAATAATAAACTGGCATAGTGCTTAACTAAAGGGGTAAAAGCAGGGGTAAAAACCGGGGTAAAAACAGAGTGTGTCATTTGCATTGTAACCTTCCAGATAAAGAGTGTTATTCTATAGTAATGTCTATTATTCTAGACTAAAAATTCCATTAACACAGCCTTTGCATCATGCTTATTGCCTGATTCAGGTATGATGTGCCGAATAAATTGGCATGATTAAGAATGTGGTATAGATTATATAAAGTTTTTCGCTGATTGTAATCATTGTCAAGCGGCCAGGCCTCATTATAAGCCTGATAAAAATCCTGACTAAAACCGCCAAAAAGCTCCGTCATGGCTAAATCAGCTTCCCGATCGCCATAATACAATGCCGGATCAAAAATAACAGGTCTGCCCTGATCATCAAATGCATAGTTGCCTGACCATAAATCACCATGTAATAATGATGCAGGTGGTTTGTGGTTTGCTAATAGTGAACCCAGATTATTGAGTAGTTTATCAGACAAAGGCTGTAACTGATTTTTATAGCCTTTCTCATAGAGCATTTTAAATTGAGGTAATAGACGTTCTTCACGCCAGAATGTCAGCCAGTTGGACTGCATATTATTGCTTTGGGGTGTACTGCCAATAATGTTATTTTGATACCAGCCATATTGAGATGCGGTTATTTTATGCATCTGAGCCAGAGCATAGCCCAGTTGCCGCTGATCACCAGAGGGATTCATCGTAATATATTCCAGTACCAGATAACTTTTAGAGCCAGCAGTGCCAAAACAAACAGGGCGGGGGATCTGTATCGTGTCGATTTGTAATAACTCATTAAGGCTGTCAAATTCAACCTGAAACATAAATTCAAGACTGGCTGTATTGAGTTTGATAAAATACAACTGGCCGTCATTGCCTGTCACCTGATAGGCTGAATTAATACTGCCGCCACCAATACTCTTTTTGTTTTGGATCTGAAAAGGCTTGTTCAGAGTTTGGCTGATGTGTTCAGATATGTGTTGCCAATAGGTCATAAAAATACAATCATTATTGTTTTATTAGAACTGAGCTAAAGCTCAATAGTTAAGGTGTTATTATCAGCGCTATGTCAGAAAACTCTTTGTCAGAAAAGAAGCTCAAAATTGTTCAGGTTGCTGTGCCGACACCGTTGCGCAGAACATTTGATTATCTGCTATCCGATGATATAAATCCACAAGATGTCCAGCCCGGCATGCGAGTTCTTGTGCCTTTTGGCCGAACTAGACAAATTGCTGTGGTACTGGGCCAGTCTGACGAAACAGATATTGATGTTAAAAAATTGAGACCTATTAGTAAAGTGCTTGATAAAAAACCGATTTTGCCGAAAAGCATTATTAAGCTGCTTAACTGGGTAGCTGCTTATTATCATCATCCCATTGGCGAAGTTTACCGGGCGGCATTGCCTGTCCATTATCGTAAAAAGGAATCGGCTCTAGAGCCTGGTGTGACTTTGTGGTTTTTAACGGATCTCGGTAAAGATGCAGACTGGGATTTATTAAAACGCGCCGTACGTCAACGCAGTATTTTAGAACAGCTCAAACGCTCACCAGAAGGTTTAAGCAGAGAACAAATTGCTAATGAACAGGAAGGGCAATGGCAAAGTGCCCTGAAAGTATTAGTTGAGAAAAAATGGCTGGTCACAAAAGTACAGGAAAATAACAGTTCACCCTATAAACCGGATAATGCGATCGGCAAGAATCCCGGTTTACATCTTAATACTGAACAGCAGGCAGCGGTCGAGGCTCTGCTGCAGCATGATGCCTGTTATCATGCCAGCCTGATTGACGGCATTACCGGCAGTGGTAAGACTGAGGTGTATCTGTCATTTATAGAACAGCAATTAAAAAATGCCCGCCAGGTGTTGGTTCTGGTGCCGGAAATTGGTTTGACACCACAATTGATCCATCGTTTTGAACACCGTTTTTCAGTAAAAATACAAACTCTGCACTCAGGTTTAAACAATACCCAGCGGATGAAGATCTGGCAGCAGGTATCCAGCGGTGAGGTGCGTATACTGATTGGTACTCGCTCAGCGGTATTTACACCCATGCCCGATCTGGGTGCTATTATTATTGATGAAGAACATGATTTATCTTTTAAACAGCAGGATGGTATTCGTTATTCGGCCAAAGATATTGCTCTGGTAAGAGCCAATTATGCTGATATTCCCATTGTTCTTGGAACGGCAACACCCTCCATGGAATCACTATATCTTTGTCAAAAAGGTAAAATGAGTCATCATAAATTACGCCAGAGGGCAGGTCAGGCAAAACCTCCTGAGGTTCATCTCATTGATGTCAGAGGGCAGTATTTACAGCATGGCATCAGTCGTACCTTAATTGATTTGATGCATCAGCATCTGGACAAAAATAATCAGGTATTATTATTTCAAAATCGACGCGGTTATTCACCTGTTTTACTGTGTAATAAATGTGGCTGGATCAGCCATTGCCACCGTTGTGATGCCAAGTTGACTTATCATCAGCAGCATAATCGACTGCGCTGTCATCATTGTCAAACGGAACAACATCTTCCGGCACAATGTCCAGAATGTGGTCATGGTGAATTATCTCATCTGGGCATTGGTACAGAGCGGGTAGAAAAGACCATCAGATCACTTTTTCCTGATATAGAAGTGATTCGTATTGATCGTGATACGACACAAAGAAAAGGCTCATTGCAAACCATGCTTGAGCGGGCAAGAGATGGTCAGAAGCAGATTTTGATCGGTACGCAAATGCTGGCTAAGGGACATCATTTTCCCAATGTGACTTTAGTGGCTATTTTAGATATTGATCAGGGACTCTATTCCATTGATTTTCGCGCACCGGAGCGATTGGCACAACTGATTGTTCAGGTTTCCGGTCGAGCCGGCCGGGAAGAGAAAAAAGGACAGGTTGTCCTGCAGACATCACATCCTGAAGATGACATACTCAATACTTTGCTTAATGAAGGCTATATGGGCTTTGCGGCAAAAGCACTGGCAGAACGAAAAGAAGTATTACTGCCGCCTTATGCTTATCAGGCATTAATACGAGCTGAAGCGAATAAAATTGAATATTATCAATCATTTCTGGAGTATTGTTTTCAGGTAATGAATTCCAGTAAACAGCACCTGCCTGCTGATCATGATATCCAGTTTTTAGGCCCTGTTCCCGCGCCTATGGAAAAGAAGGCCGGCAAGTACCGAGGCCAGCTGCTGATTCAAGCCTCTGCACGGAAAAATCTGCATAATAT
>WTAX01000305.1 GCA_013139395.1 Gammaproteobacteria bacterium
TCACTAAAACCATTCATATGGTTATTAATCGTTTTTTGCAAGCCAAAAGAATGCTGGATAGTGATTATTTAAAACAACTAACAGAATCTGTTAACAAAATTAAAAATGCTTCTTATAATAAAAATCAGCAAGCATATATTGACACTTTACTCATACATGTTAATTTTCTTAATGAAAATTATCCCTTATATATTAAAGTCTTTTCAGAAATCATGAATTCACCACTACGTAATAGTCTGGAAAAAACTCAACAACAATTTAACATCCTTGCAGAAGACGACTTTACCTACTTAAACACTCTGGCAATCTCCTTGTTCATCCTAATTTTTCTGGCTCTGCTGGGTATTAGCATCTTACTTTTTTACCTGAAAAAAGATAATAAAAAATTGTTGATGCTGCACGATAAATTAAACTTTACATTACAGCACGATTCGTTAACCGGCTTACTTAACCGTAATAGTTATGATGCCTTTGTTAGTCAACAAGAGCAGCCTATTATATTACTTATCAATATCAGTAAATTCAAAAACATTAATGACTTTTATGGAGCAGATATTGCTGACAAGTTTTTAATTGAGTTTTCACAAAGGATATTAACACAATTTAAACATCATTCTGCAAGCTGTTTTCGCATCAGTGGAGACGAATTTACTATCGTCTTTACAGAAAAAAAGCAAACAATAGAAGACATCACATTAATTGCACAACAACTCAACAAACATCTTACCGAGAAAAGCTATAATATAGCTAACATTAAACATACCATCAGTATTAATATGGCCATCAGTGACCAAAAGCCTTTGTTGGAAACGGCTGATATGGTTCTAAAAGAAATTAAATTAAAACCACGTATCAATATATTACATTATTCAGAGCAATATAATATTAAAGAGCAACTGCACAATAATATTAAAATGACTCAGATTTTACATGACGCCTTAAATGACAATAGAATTATTCCCTATTTTCAACCCATCATTGATTTAAAAACACGTGAAATTGTTAAATATGAAGCTCTGGTGCGTCTTAAACTAAAAGATGATACGATTCTACCACCCATTAAGTTTTTACCCATTGCACAAAAAACACCACTGTATTATGAAATAACACGCATTATGATTTCCAAAACCATTGCTTATTTTTCAGATAAACCCTATCGTTTTTCAATTAATTTCAGTATGACTGACTTTGAAAATGATGAAATTATTAAAATCTTGCTCGGACAATTTTCAGCTTACCCCGAAGTAGTCACTCGATTAGATATTGAAATTCTTGAAAGTGAAAAACTTACCGACATGAATAGAGTGAAGCATTTTATCAGTGAATTAAAAAAACTGGGATGTGGTATTTCCATTGATGATTTCGGCAGCGGCTATTCGAATTTTACCAATCTGACTGAGCTTGATCTTGATATTCTAAAAATTGACGGTTCACTCATTAAAGAAATAACTGAGTCCACCGAACACTATAAAACAGTCAAGGCAATAATGGGGCTTGTTAATGAAATGGGCATTGAAAGCATAGCCGAGTTTGTGCAAGATGAATCCAGTGCACAGTTACTGACCAAAATGGGCGTTACTCACGCTCAGGGTTATTATTTTGGTAAACCTGATGCAGAAATTATTGAATTATAGTTTAGTTATTGGTAGCAACAACTTTATTTCTACCGCTGTCTTTTGCCTGATATAGATTTAAATCTGCACGAGTAAGTATCATAGAAACTTCCTGTTCATCTTCCTCTGCTTGTGACACGCCTAAGCTGATGGTTAATTTAATTGAAATATTATTGTGAGTATAAGCATTATCCTGAATGAGCAGTCGCAATTTTTCAGCAATAACAGCCGCTTGCTCAAGATTAGCATCCAATAATGCAATAGCAAATTCTTCACCTCCAAGTCGTCCAAAGATATCACTTCTTCGTAATATTGATCCTATGTTTTTGGTAATAAATTTTAATACCAGATCCCCTTCATCATGCCCATAAGTATCATTTACCTTTTTAAAAAAATCTATATCAAAAAGAATAATAGATAATGCCTGACGTTTACGATGGGATACTTGCAGGTAGCGATCTGACATTTCTAAAAAATAACGTCGATTGGGGATTTTAGTCAGAAAATCAATAGTAGCCTGTTTATACAACTTTGTATTGGCCTCTTCAAGTTCCCTGGTTCGTTGTAATACATTTTTTTCTAAACTTTTATTAGTCGTTTCAACCTCAGTCACTTTTTCTTGTATTTTTTTCTCAAGTACTTTGTTTAATTGATCAACTTCCCGTTTTAACCGAGTAGGAGTCATGGAAAACAAATAGGCAATGGGAAAAGAGAGTGTTAAAACAGCAAAATAAATATATAGCATATCCATAAACTGCTCACGTATTTGCTGATGCAGCTGATATATTTTAGGCTGTATAATAAGCTTCATGGCATCTGGATTGATAATACTAACAATATTTTTTGCATAAAATCGTTGGGTCTGACATTCAATGTTATTTAAAATACATGCACTATCCAGAGCAAAATCATCTTCTAAAATATAATCACCGTTGAGATAGTGATTCCACGCTTTGTCATTATCAGGATGAATAATAAAATTACCGTTTTTATCAATGAGATAAATATCAAAATTAGGTGAAACAATTAATTGTTTTAGAAAGTTTTCCATAAAAACATTGATGACTAAAATGCCCACTAATTTATTGTTCTGCAGCACTTTCTTAGTGGCTCTCAAAACGGGTTTTATTGGCTTTTCTATAATTCCATGTTCAATATTTAAATCAATTTTAGAATAGTTTATTAATTGATTACTCTTCATTGCCTGAGTAAAATAATAACGAGTTTTTTTATTTTGTAAATCTTTAGCATCAACAATTAAAACATCAGCATCTTGTTTATTTCGATTTACCCTGACTTTTTCCATTCCATTTTTATCAATGTAGCGGAATTGCATATATTTCCCTGATGAAGATGCCAATGATAAAAACAAATCATTAACATTATTTTTTTCAAGCTCAGGATTATTTAGATAGTTTTGAAACACAGTAGAATTCTCAAGGGCATTAAACACATCATTAATATCTCGAATATATAACTCAATAGAGTTATCCAGACTAATATGCAGTTTTTTTGCATTTTCTATATTATTTGCTTTAAGCGAAAGTTCTTGAGTTTTAAACAACAGAAAGGAGGAAATGGCAATCAGCATAATGCCAAATAAAATAAAAGCCAGAATGAGTTTATTTCTAAAAGAAAACATATTTATAATTTTTGTACTGTAAAAAATAACCTGAATTTTAACATAGCTTATCAAATTATTATATTCAAGCTTGAGCTTATCTATTTACATGGTAACGAAAACAGTCAGTAGTGTGGTCATTAACCATACCAACTGCCTGCATATAAGCATAACAAATAGTACTGCCGATAAATTTAA
>WTAX01000247.1 GCA_013139395.1 Gammaproteobacteria bacterium
GGTCCTTCTGTCGGTGCACCTTCAGTTGAAAGTCTTCAGGTTCTTTTTATGGCGACTTATGATTTAGATCGTTTTAAACGTTTTATTCAAAGCCCAAACTTTCAAGCTGTTTACATTCTTGATAATAAGACATTTTCAGAAATTCAAAAAGATGATATTGCCTTATTAGAGTTTGGTTACCGTTTCTTACGTCAGGTTCTGTTTGGTGAGAAAACAATTGAGTTGAAAAATGATGCCGTTACCAAACGTGCTGAAGAACGTAAAGAATATTGGAAAGTACGTCATGATGCCGAGATGGAATATGCAAATCTTAATGATCCACGCTATGATCCTAAAGTAATGGGTGATGAAGTCATGGGTGATAATAAATTAGCAGAGAAGGCCGAAGCTGCTAAAAAGGATCAGGAAAAGTAAGAAGAAACTATCACTATGCTTTTAAATAAGGAAACTAATTTTACACACTTTTCAAGGATGAAAATTGGTATTATCTCAGACACTCATGATGAATTGAGTGAGCAGGTTAATGCGATTATAAGTGAGTGTGATATTGCCATACACGCAGGTGATATCGGTTCAAGCTCTGTTCTTGAAGCATTGAAACCCAAATCAGGCCACATTATTGCTGTTGCTGGAAATAATGATAAGCCCTATTTGTGGGACTTTAAAGATTGGGAATTGGTAAAACACCTGCCTCATGTCCTGGAATTATCTGTTCCAGGAGGTAAGATTGTTATTGAACATGGTCATGAACATGATATGTATATGCCTGCCCATAGTGATCTGAGAAATGCCCATTCTGATGCCAGAGTTATTGTCTATGGCCATACACATATACAGGTAATAGATAAAGAAAATCTGAGTCAACACGTGATTAACCCGGGTGCTGCAGGTTATACAAGAAACAAGGGTGGTCCTTCTTGTGTTGTGCTTAGTATAGAAGACAAAGATTGGGATTATAAAGTCTTTAAGTTTGAAGACAAGCCTCTTTAATTACCCTTTTTAACTGCTTTTTTTAACTATTTAGGCAATACCTTATTTAAATAAAAGTAGCCTGTAATTGCTGAAATAGTTGAGCCAATTAAAATACCTAAACGATCATTCATCAATGTCGCTTCTGTACCGCCTTGTTCAAATGCCAATGAGCCGATAAAGAGACTCATGGTAAATCCAACACCGCAAAGCAATGACACACCATAAAGCTGTTTCCAGTTTATCTCATCTGGTAGTGAGGCTATTCCTAATTTTATGGCAATAAAGCTGAACAGCATAATACCAATTTGTTTGCCAAAAAATAAACCCATAATAATACCTAATGGTATAGGTTCAAGCAATGTGTTAATACTTAAACCGTCTAATGGGACTCCGGCATTAGCAAAAGCAAATGTCGGGATAATAACATAGGAAACACTGCCATGAAGATCATGCTCAAGATTTTTAGCCAGCGATCGTTCATGTTTTGAGTTAGTTTTAAGTGGAATAAAAAATGCCAGAAGTACACCGGCTAATGTGGCGTGCACGCCTGATTTTAAAACGGCAATCCACAAAATAATGCCAACCAGAATATAGGGGGTTATTGATCTTACGTTACGATTATTAAATATCGCCAGAACAATAAGAGAAACAGCAGCTATAAGAAGACTAGTTGTTGATAACTCACTGGTATAAAAAATCGCAATAATAACAATAGCACCCATATCATCCATTATAGCCAGTGAAACCAGAAAAATTTTAAGAGCTACGGGTACTCTTTTGCCAAAAACAGCTAAAATTCCTAAAGCAAAGGCAATATCAGTTGCGGCAGGAATCGCCCATCCTCTTAATGCCGCAGGATCATTTAAATTTAGTGAAGCATATATCAATGCTGGGATTAACATACCGCCAATGGCAGCACAAGCAGGAAGTATGATTTTTTTTGGTTCTGATAATTCACCTTCAATTAGCTCTCTTTTTAACTCAAGACCAATTAAAAAGAAAAAGATAGCCATTAAACCATCATTAATCCATAAAATTAATGGTTTGGCGATATGCAGAGCACCCACTCTGACTTCAACAGGCACTTCAAGAAGATCATCATAGATATTATTGAGCGGAGTATTGGCAATAATAATTGCTGAAATAGCCGCAATCATTAAAAGAATCCCGCTAGCACTTTCTTTTTTTAAAAAACGTTGAAAAAAACTTTGAAACGTATTGTTAGAAGGTTGCATATTATTACTATCCAGAAAAATGGGATATTATTTAGTAGAATAAATGACTACATAAGGTAGCATTTTAACCTTATTTCTGTAAGGATCCAAGAATGCCATAACTAAGAAGCTGGGTTGTAAAAAGATAATTGCTGGATTTTTTTATTAAAACCTATCATTATAAATAATAGTTATAAACAAGAGATTATTACAGAAAAAGAATATAAAAATGCTAAGAAAGCTATTATGCAGCGCTATGATAATTAATTTTATGTGTTTTTTTGATAATTTAACCAGGCATTTTCGATTGCACGGTTAAATTCTATTGTTGATGAAGTCGTTGATTGAGTGATTAAAATCTCTTCAAATAAGGTACGGATGCCAGGAATGTGTGCTTCAATGGATTGGCCTTTCCATTGTCTTTTTTTCATATATTTCGATAGCTTTACATAGGTTGCAGCAACCATATTATAAGCTGTGCTTATTTTTCCCCGCTGCGCATGTGAATTGACCTTGTCAGTAATTGTTTGAGCATGAACTTCTATGTCTTTTGGTGTTTCTGCGCTAATGAGTTTCTTTTGTAGTTGAATAAAAGCTGGTTGTAAAAATGCAGCACTTCTTTTACGTTTTACCTTGCCTTTTGTTACAAGTGACTGAGTTGAGTTGCGACTATAGCTTTGTCTTGATTGTAAACGATTGGATTTTGAACAGCCTTGATTAGTGAATTCAATGGTGCCATCAGGTTGAACACATTGAGAGATACTTCCAGCCATAACATTATGACTGATGAATAAGAAGGTAGTTAATATGACTGGCAGTGGTGTATTCATAGTATCCTGTTGGTCTCAATATCATAGATTGATATGGCTAGGAGCCTGTCCGAGAATAGAAGTCGTAGCGAGGGAAAGCTGTTTTGAGCCAGATATTTCTATCATTTGAAGCCAATAGTTGTTCTATTCTCTTAATAAAAAGAATGAAAATGATAGGAATATCTGGCCAAAATCAGTTTTTCCGCAGTAGACTTTCTATTCTCGGACAGGCTCCTAGTATAGCTGAAAGATAAATTTTGAGCGGAAATTTAGAAAAATATTTATGGTTTATTGCTTGATTTTAGGTAATGATCACACTTTAAGCTATTAATTCTAGAAATAAATTCACTTTTTCGTAGTTTTGCTAGCACATGTTTGTGATGAAATATAAAATAGGGCACAATAATATCATGAATTTGTCATTGAGGATGTATGACAGTTAAAAATAAAAAAATATTAGCACAAAATATTGTTGTTGGTATGTATGTGTCTGCTCTTGATCGCCCCTGGATAGAAACAGATTTTCTCCTTGAAGGCTTTTTTCTGGAAAATGGCAAAGATGTTGAAAGAATTCAGCAACTTTGTGAGTTTGTGTATATTGATGTTGAATTAACAAGTGAACGAATCACAATCAACACAGCAGAACCTTCTTTACTTGCAAAAATAAAAACTATTGCTAATACTGATATCAAAGACATCAGTTTTACTCGAAAGTCGAGTGTTATTAAAAGTAAAGGTATACCTGCACCAGAAACTCATTATAAAAAAACCACTTCTTTTTCCACTGAATTTAGAACGGCAAATCAACTTTATAAAGATATTACTATTGCTGCATCACAATTATTTTCAGACGCCAGTACGCAAAAAGATATTGATTTAGCGCTTGTTAAACGCTCAGCGACTGCTGTTGTTGATAGTGTTGTTCGTAACCCTGATGCTTTCCTGTGGCTCACCCGATTACATGAAAAAGACACCCATTCTCATCACCGTTCTCTTAGAACCTCTATCTGGGCAATTGCTTTTGGTCGTTATTTAGGCCTGGAAAAAGAAAAGTTAAATAACTTATCGACCGCATTGCTTTTGTGTAATATAGGTAAAGCAAAACTACCTGTAGAATTACTTGAGCATGAAGATGAATTAAATGCTGAAGAACTGCTGCAATATAAAAACCATGTTGAGTTAACATTGGAAGCTCTTAAGATTATGGGGCGGACACCGCAAGCTATCATAACAATTATCAGGGCTCATTGTGAACGCTATGATGGCTCTGGGTATCCATTACATCTTATGGGCGACGAAATCTCTTTTTTAGCTCAGATTGCAGGGGTGGTCAGCTATTATGAAGAAATTACTAATCGTAGAATTCAAGAAAATTCATTGGATCCTGCTCGTGCGGTAGAACACCTTTATAGTTTGCGCAATAAACTATTTATGTCTGACTTAGTAGAAGAGTTTATTTGTTCGATTGGTATTTACCCGGTCGGATCAATTGTTGAATTAAACTCAAAAGAAATTGCCATTATTGTTGAGCAAAATAGCCAAAATCAACTATTGCCAAAAGTTTTGATCCTTCGTGATATAAAGCGTGAACCTGTTAATGTATTTAAATTATTGGATTTATATAAAATTAATCAGGATAGTGGCAGTATTAGTCCCAAAATTATCAATACTTACCCGTTGGGAACATTTGCTATTGATGTATCAGAAGTGACTCAGGGGTTAGATACAGCAACCAAAAAAATCACTATGAAGAATAATCATTGGGATATAAAAGGATTATTAAAGAAGGTTTTATCATGAATAAAGCCATTGTAATACTGCTTATAATTACTCTGTCAGGTTGTCAGTCAGCCGTACTTATTGAAAGTGAAGGGCGTTATGTTGAAGTGGTAGCAAAACCATCAATTGAAATTACTCAGGCGATTGAAATTGCTCCTGATTCAGCAAGAGCATTTTTACAAAATGGTAAAGTAATCTCTATGGCTCAATTGAATTTATATGATATTAATTGTGAAATAGAAATTAATACAGTTAGCGAATCTCGCCAAATAATAGAGCCGGGTATTTTTAACATTCTGGCAATTGCTCAGGAAGAAAGTCCAATTGTTATGAGCAAATCAGTGATGGTTGCCTCGTTAACTTATGCATGGGCATCAGATTCTCCAGTCGATATTAAACGATATTATCATTTTAGCTTGTCTGCAAAGGACTCTCAGTCAAATTCCCAAGTCAGGGCTTTAATCTGTAGAGGTGCGCAAGACGAACCTGTTAACGCCAGATTACCCACCTTTGAGCAAATGAGACTTGCCAGTGGTCAGTATATTATATTTAATTTATAAGTTACTATAGTACTAAAGTTGATGCAAACAGGCATCAGTTTATACTTTTGATTATTTGTAACTATTCAGTGAGCATTTCTAATTACTAGTGTTAAGCCTATGGTCACTTATTTTTCTAACTTTGAAAACTCGCTACGCTCAGACAATCAAAGTCAGAAAAATAAGCAACCACAGGCTTTTTGTAAACAACACGCTGAATAGTTACGGTTATTTTTAATAAATGGAAAAAAATATGCAGCAAAATAAAATCCTGATGTTGACTATAAAAACTATTCTTATTTTGAGTCTTTTATTGATATTCAGCTCTAATTCATATGCTGTGAATATGCAGTTTCTTAAATACAGTCCTGTAGCTAAATTTACGTCTGAAGATTTTGCAATGTTACAAACAACGGGTATTAAAGCACTGAATGATAATGCCGATGGAAAAACTAGTGAGTGGAAAAATCCTGAAACAAATCATTCAGGTTCAATTACGCCATTAGAATCATCTACTATTGATGGTATGCAGTGTAGAAAAACAAAAATTACGAATCAGACAAAAAGTAACAAAGGCGAGGTAGTTTTTACTTTCTGTAAAGTAAAAGATCATTGGAAAGTTTTAAAATAAGGGAATGCAGGTATCAAAATGAAAAAAATTAAATTTTTAATATTATTACTATTTGTTTTGTTTGTAGTTCAGGTTCAAGCTCAGACTATTTCTTTGGTTGTTAATACCTGGCCTCCCTATGTTGATACGGCTCTAGCAGATGATGGTCTGGCCATGAAGATAGTCAAAACTGCTTTTAAACAAGTAGGATACACACCTGAGGTAAGAATTCAAAAGTGGGAAAAAGCATTAGAAGGTTCTAAGCTAGGTGTTTATGATGTTGTTGGTGCGATATGGAAAACCAGAGAAAGGAAAGGTAAGCTGCTTTATAGTAATGCCTATCTAACAAATAATATCATACTGGTTGCCCATGTTAATAGTCAAATGAAATTCGATTCATTAACTGATCTTCAGGGGGTTCTTGTTGGCGTTTTAAAAGGTTATGAATATGATGAGAAATTTATGAAAGATCCTAAGATCTTAAAATTTCAAGCCAATCGACTTACTCAAAATTTAATTTCTGTGCAAAATGGAAAATTAGATGTTGCTGTGGCTGATAAGCGTCTGGCAATGTATGAGTTGAAGCATTTCATGGGTAGTAATAGCAGTGAATTTCAGTTTTTACCCAAACCATTAAGTTCACGTAAACTCTATATCGCAGCTCCCATTGAAAATGCTGGAAGTAAGGTATTGATTGCAAAATTTAATCAGGGTTTGGCCGCAATTAAGAAAGATGGTACGTACCAAAAAATATTAGATGAATATACGTTTTAAGTTAATTTTGTCATAACTACTCAGCCTATTGTTAACAAAAAGTCAGAAAAATAAGTAACAATAGGCTTACCAGGCTTTATTTAAAAACACATGCTGAGTAGTTACAATTTTGTTAAATAGTTAAGAACTTTGTTAAATAGTTAAGGACTTTCTGAAAATAGTTTCTGAAAACACAATTTACCTAATGCATCAAAGTCAACCCCGCCGCAGGCTTCATAAACCGTGATATTTTGAAATACATCTAAGTAACTCTTCTCATTCAGGGTGCTTGTATGCTGATATAAATCGCCATTATCATATTGATAAAAAGGACCCGGAGGCTTCATAATAGCGGCTAATAAGTCTTTGCGTTGACTAAGATTGACTGCAGTTAATGTGACCGGATCTGTTGAATCATGTTGCCAGTTCAAAACAACAAAGTGTTTTATATTACTTTGATATTGAACTTTGTCCGGGCCATATATTTCACTAATAAACACATCATATTTTTCTTCGAGGGCCCACAGTTTTTTGTTCGGGAGTTGTTTTAATTCATCACGTTGTTGCTTAGTGATGAGGTGTTTTAGCATAGGATTGTGAATAATTGTACCAGGGTTAATACGTGGTAGTTTGGGGATACCAAATGCTAATGTTTTTTCTGCTGAAATTTTTTTCAAGAAGAGACGATCGTTTGATAAAAAACGAGTATTTGATTGCGCCAGCATATGCAGCATTAGTGTTGATTTACCACCACCGGAAAAACCTGCCAGGCCTAGAGCGTGTTCGGATGATTTGTTTTTTATAACTAATCCGGCTGCATGACAAACTACTGCCTGTTGGTTTTGAACAAATGTCATATATTGAGCGTTGATGAAATTAATAATTTGATCTTTATTCTTGAGACACTCTCCGGCAGCGATTAGATGAGTACGGCTTTGCAAAAAAATCATATTGGTTCGCACTTTCTTCAAAATACGAGCGCCTGGTATGTCATATATCATATCTTTACGTGCTTTTTTATTACTTGCTCTGATCCAATTTTTATAATTGATGTCCAGATCGGGTACTTTTCTTTCTATGGCAATAATTTCAATATGTGCATTGATAGTGTCGGGTTGGATAATATCCTTAAAATAATATCGACACCAATCAAGTAATGATTCTGAATTGGAACGAATAGTAACAGCAAACTGGTTAATGTTCAGCATAATAGTCGTAGTACTTAATGTGCTGCCACCGATCAAAATATCGGCTATATGTTGAGGTGTTTGTAATGCTAAAGTCATGAATTTACTTTTTATCTCAAATGTATTTTTATTAACTCATTGTTTTTATTCTTGTCTTGCATATCAACAGGCTATGAATGCATCAATTAACATAACATAATAACAAAAGATGACTATCGTGTGACAGTTATTTCTGAAAAATAATATTTATATTATAGTGCTTGTGTACGGGCTTAGGGTCGCGGAAATAAAGATTCATCCCATCCAGCTTGTCTTTTTGTCCAGATTTGTCGTTGTATCAAAGGTTGCGTAGAACGACTATGCGCCCTTTAATACGCCTAAAATCTGAACAAAATATCTGCGCTATATGGGACAAATCTTTTTTTCCGAGACCCTTAATCAAAATTGACCACTTTACCATCTGATAAAAATACGATACTTTCAGCAATATTGGTGACTCGGTCACCTATACGTTCTATTTGATGAATGATCCATAATTGATAAGTATAGCTGATGGCTTTAGAGGGATTACTAGTCATTAGCTTAAATACTTTATCATTTAAATTATGTTCCATAATGTCGATTTCATCATCTAATAAGGCGATTTTACTGGCTTTTTTTGCATCCTGTTCAGCATAATTAATGAGTATTTGATTTAACATAAAGATACATTTTTGTGCCATTATAAGTACTTCTGATTCTATCTCAGGATCATTCACAATTTCTTTTTTGACTATTTTTGCTATAGATGTGGCATAGTCAGCTATGCGCTCGAGTTCTTTAGCAATACTCATATCTGCCAGTAATTCACGTAAATCTTTTGCTACAGGCTGTTGTCGGGAGATTGTTTTAATGCACTCATGTTCCACCCGGATTTCTAGCTCATTGATGACTTTGTCATTTTTTATGATTTCATCAGCAAGTACCGGATTAGATGATTTATAACAAAGCATGGCTTTTTCAATTGCCTGGCAGGTTTCATGACCCATTTTTAGTATGTTTTTTCGTATAAGACTTTCTTCTTTAGATAAATACGTTGCCAGCATAATGTTTTGTCCTTATTATATTTTTTATTTTTTTTGTAAGTGGTTTGGTTGTTATTGAGTATTCAGAGTGTTAATTAGTAAATTTACTGATTTCTCCACCTACTTTGGCATAGTGCATTAAGTTTGCAATGTTGAGAGCTCTATCGGCTATTTTTTCAAGACGACGCAGTGCCTCCATAATATCCTGATATTCTTTTGATAAGTGTAGTTCATTGTTGATTTTCTTTAATAAGCTCTTTTCAATAATTTTATACAAATCATCATTTTTACTTTCTTCAATGACTACCAGTTTATAATGTTCATTAACAGATTCTTTATCATCGAGTTCAAACAGTTTTAGTGCATGGGTTAATGCATTGACTGATGATTTTTGTAATGGTATTGCATATTCAAGAATAAAGTCTTTGTCGATTTCATCAGATAACGCATTTGGAAAATCACGAATGAAAGAATTAGCACTATTTGCAATACGATCAAATTCATTGGTGATCTTCAAAAAAGCAACTAATTCTCTTAAATCCCTGGCTTCAGGTGTGTAAAGTGCAAAAACATTAATGATTAAATTATCAATTTTATCAATGCTGGTATAACGTTCTTTTTTAGTTATTTTTTCTATTTCATTAAGAGTACAGGTATCGCAACTTTCTAATGATTCCAGAATAAACTGGTTCATAGTCAGTGTTGTCATGCCTAATTTTATGACTTCATTTAAAATCGTATTAAGTTTTTCTTTTTCTGTTGGTAGCATTATCCATACCTGCCTGTAATATAATCTTCAGTTTTCTTTTTGCCCGGATTAATAAAAATGGTTTCTGTATCTGCGTATTCAATTAAGTCACCCATATGAAAAAATGCAGTATAATCGGCAACCCGTCCTGCCTGCTGCATATTATGAGTAACAGTAATAATGGCGTATTTTTCTTTTAAATCCAGCATGAGTGTTTCAATTTTTTCTGTAGAAAGAGGATCCAGTGCTGAAGTGGGCTCATCCATTAAGATAACATCAGGTTCTACTGCAATGGTTCGAGCAATGCATAGACGTTGCTGCTGACCGCCTGATAGTGAAGTTCCAGGCTGTGTGAGTTTATCTTTAACTTCATCCCATAAGCCTGCTTGAAGTAATGATTTTTCTACTAGCTCATCACAAATTTGGCCTTTTTTAACAATGCCATGTTTTAGTGGAGCATAAGAAACGTTATCGTAAATTGATTTTGGAAATGGATTGGGTTGTTGAAAAACCATGCCGACTCTTTTGCGAACAGAAACTTCATCAACATCTTTATCGTAAATGTTTTTACCGTCAATAATCACATCACCGTCAACTTTAACGCCATTGATTAGCTCATTCATACGATTTAGACAACGTAAAAAGGTTGATTTACCACAGCCTGACGGGCCAATTAATGCAGTAATTTTGTTTTTATATAAATCCATGTCAATATTATGTAATGCATGATTATCACCATAATACAGGTTCAATTTACGTACCGTTATTTTAGTTGCAGGTGACTCTTGTGATGTAAGACCATTAATTGTGCTATTGGATGAATTGTCAGGGTTATTTGTCATATTTTTACCATTTAACTTTTTACCATTTAACTTCGAATTTTTTACGCAGAATAATTGCCAGGGCATTAAGTGAAATTAATATACTTAATAGCACCATGATGCCGGCAGCCGTACGTTCCACATAAGCTCGTTCAGGCATGCCGGCCCAGGTGAATATTTGTGCCGGCATGACGGTAGCCGCTTCAAAAATTGAACCGGGACTGTCAGGAATAAAAGCAATCATACCGATAATAATCAGTGGTGCTGTTTCACCCATTGCCTGAGCTAAACCAATAATTGAACCGGTCATGATGCCCGGGAATGCCAGAGGTATGACATGATCCTGCACCACTTGTACTTTGGTAAGCCCCAGACCATAACCTGCCTGGCGAATACTGTCAGGTACACTGCGTAATGCCGCACGAGAGCTGACAATAATAATAGGTAGTGTCATGAGAGCCAATGTAAGACCACCAACCAGTGGTGAACTCCTGGGCATACCGAAGAGGTTAATAAATACGGCCAGACCGAGTAAGCCAAAGAGTATAGAGGGGATAGCAGCTAAATTATTAATATTGACCTCAATGAATTGTGTCCAGCGATTGTCATCTGCAAATTCTTCCAGATAAACTGCAGTCATAACGCCCATGGGAAAAGCAACAACCATAGTCACTAATAAGGTTAAAATAGAACCAATTATGGATGATTTAAGACCAGAGTTTTCAGGTATTTTTGAATCCCCCTGGGTGAAAAATATACTATTAAACTGGAGTTGAATTTTCCCCTGAGCTTTCATGTCTTCAATAATTTTTAACTCTTTGTTTTTAATTTTGTAATAATGATCTTTCATGTATTGATCGACCTGATGGTTAACAAGTACCCATGTGGATTGTGTTGTAGCCATTAATTCGGGCGATTCCTGCACCATTTTTGGTATATTTCTTAACCAGGCACGACTGACGATTCTACGGTATTTTTTATCAATGGCTTTTCGGGTTGAAGCAATCGTTTGATCATTATAAGTGACGTCTATCTGCATATAGCTTTGTTGAAAGGCTGGCAGGCCTTTAGTGATCATATCGCCTAAAAAGAAGACTAAAAAACTCAGAGCAAAGGCAATACAGGTGATGGTGAAAATTTTAAATCGCCGGGCACTCTTATGGCGTTGTGTAAGCGAAGGATCATAAAAAGGATTATCGCTCAGGTTCTTATTGTTGTTGGTATTGTTGATGTTTTTCATATTGTATTTCAACTTATCTATTAACTAGAGTGTATTGATTTTATATTTTTCTTTGAATTTTCTGATGAGTGCCACAGAAATAACATTAAGTATCAGTGTGACAATAAATAATACTAAGCCCAATGCAAATGCTGAAAGAGTATCGGGAGAATCAAATTCATGATCACCGACCAGGGCATCAACAATTCGAACCGTAACGGTGGTCATGTCTTCTAAAATATTCCAGGATAAATTGGGTCGTAAGCCAGCAGCCATGACCACAATCATGGTTTCTCCTAAGGCTTTGGATATTCCTAATATGGTTGCTGAGATAATTCCAGGCAGAGCAGAGGGCAGGACTATATGTTTAATGGTTTCACTCATGGTCATACCAAGTGCCAGAGATGCTTTGCGTTGTGAATCAGGTACTGCCCGAATGACATCATCACTTAATGATGAAATGACGGGAATGATCATGATCCCCATGACAATACCACTGGCTAAGGCACTGTTAAATGATGCCTGAATACCCAGCATAGAAAAAAAGTTGACAATAAAGGGAGCGACAGTAATTGCTGCAAAAAATCCGTAAACAACGGTAGGTATACCAGCCAGAATTTCCAGTAATGGTTTGAGTTTGCTGCGTAATTTTGGTGAGGCATACTCACTCATAAAAATAGCGCTGCCTAAACCAATAGGTAGAGCAACTGCCATAGCAATAAGGGTAATAATAAATGTACCAGAAAATATGGGTAAGGCACCAAATTTACTATCGGCTACACCAGGAGACCATTCTGTGCCACTAATAAAATACCAGAAACTTCTCATTTGGAAGAATTCTATGGCTTCAAAAATAATGGAAAATAGTACACCGAATGTGGTTAATATTGATATGCTTGCAGCAGTGATCAGACAAACTTTAATGAGCTGTTCTTTGATTTCGTTATGTCTTTTTTTTGATTCAAATGCTTTCAAAAGATACCCTGTGAAATAAAAACAACGTTTATTTTTATTTCAGAACTTACATCATTAGAAAAGGCAAGTTACCGGATTTGTAGTAACTTGCCATTACTTTCAGAAATACAATTGTCAGAACTCCAGACAATTATTTTTTACTTAAATCTTCCAGAGTTAATTTGGTGTATTTGGCAACGCTGGCCCGGATTGCTGTCCTGCGCTCATCAGGCAATGCGATTAAACCAATTTCACTAAGAATACCTTCTGGTCCAATCATGTCTTCCTTCATAAATAATTCAACATACTTATCCATTGCTGGAACATCTTTTCTATGTGAATTTTTTGTATAGAAGAATAATGAACGTGAGATTGGATACTCACCACTTGAAATGCTTTTTGGTGTGGGCAGCACACCGTTAATTTTTGCAGCGGCTACTTTGTCATCATTTTGAATTAAGAAGCTATAACCGAAAATACCAATTGCCGCTGGATTTTTGCTCAGTTTTTGAACGATTAAGTTATCATTCTCACCAGAAGGGACATAGACGCCATCTTGTCTGACTTTGTGATATTTTTTATAGCCCTTGTTTTTAACCTTGTCTTTTTTATATAAAGAAGTGTAAACATCCATTTTCTTTGTCTGACCTTTCATGATCATGTCTTCAAATGCATCACGAGTACCAGAACTGGTTGGTGGACCATAGATAATGATTTCTCTGTCAGGCAGGCTGGAATCAATTTCATTCCATTTTTTGTATGGATTTTTAACCAGACTTTTACCATCTTTAGAAGGTACTTCTTCTGCTACTGCTAAAAGAAGGTGTTTTTTGCTTAACTCTAAGGCTTTATTGTTTTTATTTTGTGCAATGGCAATGCCGTCAAAACCAATCACTGCTTCAGTAATATCAGTGACACCATTCTTTTCACATAATTTAAACTCTTTGCTTTTCATGCGACGTGATGCATTGGTGATATCGGGTGTATTAAGATCATTTCCCTTACAAAATAATTTCATACCGCCGCCAGAACCTGTTGATTCTACAACAGGCGTTGGGTTTTTACTGGTTGCACCAAATTCTTCTGCTACAGAACTGGAAAACGGGTATACGGTTGAAGAACCAACAATGCGAATTTGCTCTCTGGCTTGAGCCATATTGATTGAGCTGACTACGATAGCACTTGTTGCTATTAATGACAGAGCAGATTTTTTAAATATCATTTTCTTTTCCTATAATTTAATATCGAAATTATCTTATAGGAGAAAGATTACAGCTTTATGACAATATGAGTCCGATAATGAATGACAGGTTCTGATGCGAATAGTAAATGAATAATGCTCACCATTTTGGAACACTTATTTAGTTTCCTGAATGAGAAAAAATCTGCTAATGATAGCGTATGTAACGTCAAATAATGCTTTATTTTGTGCTGCGTGTTGGCAAATAAAAGAAAACTTCTCTATTTTGATTTTTTAAGTCTTTTTATAGTAAATGGAGCTGCTTGCCGGTCGACAGCAGATGCTTCTTCATTGCTTACCCAGTGTATTAAACGTCCTTGCGGATTATCTGCCTGAGCATCATCGCAGGCATTAAGACAGATACCGCATTGCGTGCAGGTGAATTTTGCTCGTTTGATGCTTCTGACAGGTAAGCGCATGGGACAAGCCTTATCGCATGCACTGTCACATGGTTGACATAAATGCGCGCGTGATTTGTCAAAACCAACCACCATTGATTTGCTATTAGCCATCCAGACAAAACTTTGCATGATGCCGTAAGAGCAGCCGAATTTGCAAAATAAATGTCGGGCAAAGAAAAAGTCTATGGTCAGAATAATGGTCATTACTAATAAAAATAATGACGGCCCAAAAGATAATTCAAAATGATATAAGTTTGTAATGAGTAGTATGGGTGGATAGATATAGCCCAGCAAAACAAAGGCCCAGAAAAAGGCAATGAGGATGCAAATACTCAACAGCAATAACCAGGGAAGGGCTTGCCTGTTTTTAGTGTGTGTGGTGGAAGGTTTTTCCCAAAATGTTGCACGATTAAGATGTTTCAACATGAGGCGGTTTATTGTTTCTACAACAGAAAAATGAGGGCATAACCAGCCGCAATAAATTCGTCCGTATTTCCAGGCTATTACACCGGTGAACAGGATCAATAACAATACAGGTAATAAAAAGTTGAATAGGAGATCACGTACTGAATGGCTGCTATCAAGGCATTCAAATTCAGATGATTCAAGACCCAGCATCCAGGAATGCCCAAAAACGATAAAATAACCATCCAATATATCAAAACGAAATATATTCAGCAGTGGGGCAGATAAAAACAGCAGATAAAAACTGAATTGAGTAATACTGCGAATTTGTTCTCTCGAAAAAGCTGATGTCAGGTTCATGTATAGAAGGAGGCAGTTAATTAATGAAGCAGGATCATAGAATGCTTTACTGCAAAAATAGGTGACGAGTGTTACCAAGTTGTACATTTAAGTGATTTGTCTATGGTGATATTATCACAGACTTTATGTGTGCTATCACGTATTCTAACGCCTTATTTTATAATATTCAGGAGTTGCCGCATGTACGAGTTTAATATTACTTTATCGGGTTCATTTAATGATGTAAAAGAAACACTTTTGGATGTGTTGATGCAGGAGCAACTGGGCATTGTCAGTGAAGTGGATGTGCAGGCGACGCTAAAGAAAAAAATGGACTTAAGTATACCATCCTATCAAATCCTTGGTGCCTGTAATCCTAAGCTGGCATCACAAATTATTGAAGATGAACCCAATGCGGGCGTATTATTACCCTGTAATATTATTGTACGTGAAGAAATACCGGGAAAAGTGGTCATTAGTTTTATGGATCCGGTTGCAGTACTGGGTTTATCTGATTCTGAAGTTGTTAATAATGTTGCCCGAGTTGCCCGTGAAAAATTACAAAAAGTCGTGGCAAAACTGGCAGAAACACAGGTCTGATATTTAACAGATGGTATACAGGAAAGATGTTATAATGATACTGATCGGTACATTTTATAGACATAAATCCTAAGAAGACACAGCAAAATGACAAATTATTATAAATCTCCTCAATCCGATAGAATTTTTAATAAGGATGGGGAATTACCCTCTAAAGAAGAGCTTCTTGAACAAGAATTGAGGGATCATCCTAATACAGAAGCAGTAGAACGAGCGCCTGAGGGTGAAAAACTACAAAAAGTAATTGCCCGTTCAGGCCATGCTTCTCGACGAGAATCTGAGCGTTTGATTGCTCAGGGCCGGATCAAAATTGACAGACGTGTAGCTCAATTAGGTGATAGAGTGGATGGCACAGAACGCGTTTTTCTTGATGATAAAGAGCTGTTCATTGCCTGGCAAAAACCTAAGCAGCGAGTATTGATCTATCATAAGCCGCCGGGGGAAATCTGCAGTCGTAATGATCCGGAACACCCTAATACTATCTTTGATAACTTACCTAATCTGAAAGTGGGACGCTGGATCTCTGTTGGCAGACTGGATATCAATACCTCTGGACTTATTTTACTGACCAATGATGGTGAGTTAGCGAATAAACTCATGCATCCCTCGAGTGAAATTGAGCGTGAATATGCAGTTCGTGTTCTTGGTGAAGTTACGGATGATGACATAGCACAACTCAAAGAAGGCGTTGCACTTGATGATGGTATGGCTCATTTTGATAAAGTCAGCTATGTTGGTGGTCAGGGTGCAAACCATTGGTATCACGTCACTCTTAAAGAAGGACGTAACCGTGAAGTACGCCGTATGTGGGAATCACTGGGTATCACTGTTAGTCGTTTATCCCGGGTACGTTATGGCCTGATAAAGCTGCCTCGTTGGCAGAAACCAGGGCGTTGGGAAGATTTGGAAGAAAAAGAGTTGTTAGCACTGTATGAAAGTGTTGGCTTACATGTCATTAAACCTGAAACCGATCATCGTGGTCGTATTGTTAATCCTGTTCAACGAGGAAAGCGCAATAAACATTTGGTGATGCCTGATAATAGAAGAAAATCTCAGAAACAAAAGAAGCATAAGCGTCGTTAGATATGAAGAAATGATTCGAAGCATTAATAATAACTTACTTGCTCTGCCTGTTATTTCGCGTAGAGTGAGTTTTGTCTCTGCTATCTTATTTTGTGTATTGCCACCGCCAGGTTATAGTAATATTTCTTACCAGCATAATGTTGATAAACTAAAGTTATCTGCCGTACTGATTTCTCATACTATTTCCAAATTTACTTATTTAGTGCCTCAAAATTGATGTTTTATATTCTCTTAATTCCTATTGTTATTTTTCTATTGATTCTGATATTGCTTCATATTGGTTTTATCCCGCCACGTATTATCGAAACAAAAACACCATACGATTTCGCTATGATGAGTGAAGAGCTGCTCATTACCACTGAGAAAAATAAAAAGTTATTTTCCTGGTTTATCCCGACTAAAGGATCAGCACCATTGATCATCATCATGCATGGCTGGGGCAGTAATGCCGAACATATGTTGCCGATTGCTGCCACTTTTCATCAGGCAGGCCTTAATGCATTAGTCATGGATTCACGCTGTCATGGAAAAAGTGATGGTGATACCTATTCAGCCTTGCCTCGATTTGCTGAAGATATTATTCATGCCATTGATTATGCAAGAGAAAATCTTAGTTTTAATGGACAAATTATTTTGCTGGGACACTCAGTTGGTGCTGGAGCAAGCTTATTTGCAGCATCTAAAAGAAGTGATATTTCTGCCTTGATCAGTCTTTCGGCTTTTGGTCATCCACAATGGTTGATGACTCGTTATTTTGAAAAATTCAAACTACCTCAATTTATGGTTAAATTTCTTCTGTCTTATATACAGTGGATCATAGGTCATCGTTTTAATGATATCGCACCTGTGACCTCCATTAGTAAACTTACCATTCCAACTTTAGTGGTTCATGGCACACATGATAAGACTGTACCGATAGAAGATGCTCACTTAATACAAGCAAATAATTCTAATGGTTATTTATTGACTATAGAAGATGCTGATCATGAATCAATCGATAAGCTGGAGACGCATGGTCAATTGTTAATTGATTTCCTGCAAAAAGAAAATTTACTTTAACTCGATCTTGTTATGGCGTATATAGTCAACTTTTTGGCGTGCATGGGCAAGAAATTCTTTATTTATTTGCTATGATGATTTTATCAAGTCACTGCTTATTAAGGAGAGTTAAAATGAGTGCGGTTGGTCGTTCTACAAATACTTGTCTTAATATGCTTCAACAAAAATTATTTTCAATAAAGGGTTAATCTATGACAGATAATATGCCTATTGATGAATATGTTTTCTGGAAAAATATCATAGAAGAAAAACAGGAGCGGGGTGAATTTGTGCCTGAGATGATGTATGAACTATTGGAGCAAGCGCAAAAAAAGACAATGTATTATTTAATAGACTTATACTCTGTCAATGATAAGCTTGATAATAGCGATATAATTAATGAGCGGTCTTTAGTGCACTAAATAAGTGTTTCAAAATAGTGAGCATTATTCATTTAATATTCGCATCAGAACCTGTCATTCATTATTGGGCTCATATTGGCATAAAATCACCAAATAATAAATGACAGGTTCTGATGCTCCGTGTATACCATTTAGGAACAGTTATTTAGTTAATTCATTGAACTTTTCTTTTTAGTGAGTGATATTTTAAGGAGTTATTATTGAGCTCTTGGACTATGACCCGTCCAGCGTTTATAAGCTCTTGAGAATGAACTTAATTCTGAAAAACCCAGCATAAAAGTAATTTCAGTCATATTCATTTTTCCTTCAGTGACATATTTCTCAGCCAGATAATGCCTGCTTTCCT
>WTAX01000528.1 GCA_013139395.1 Gammaproteobacteria bacterium
TCTTCGTGAACAAGGTGAAAAAATGCCTATCGCCATTCTCACCACAGTGGATGATGAGCGAGACTTAATTGAAGCCCTGCAATGCGGTGCACAAGGTTTCTTACTCAAAGGTATGCAGCCTGATGAATTAGTCACAGCCCTACAGGACATTCACAATGGCAAAACAGTTGTAGCACCTGATCTAACCCCTATTTTAGCAAAAGTTGTTCAAGGGCATGTGCCGCCGGCACCTGAACCCAGTCCTTTTTCAGGACTCACTCCCAGAGAAACCGAGATTCTTTTTCTTCTGGCTGAAGGCCAGAGTAATAAAGTCATTGCCCGCAATCTGGATATTTCCGATGGTACGGTCAAACTGCATGTAAAAGCTATCCTTAGAAAACTCAATATTCATTCTCGTGTAGAAGCGGCTGTTATGGCCGTTCAGCATGGAATGTTAAAAAAATCGGACTCATGATTTACGCAACTAACACCTAACAAAAAACTAACAAATCGCTAACAAAACGCTAACAAAAAAATTATTATGACTGCTATCACATTTAATCAATTATTAAAAAATGCTCAACATGAAGTAGATGAACTATTCCCATGGGATGTTGAAGAAATGATTGAGGCCAAAGAAGACTTCATGATATTAGATATCCGTGAGCCTTATGAGTACCGCAACATGTGGATAAAAGGTTCTCTCAATGTTGCCCGCGGCGTATTAGAATCAGCCTGTGAATGGGGTTATGATGAAACAGTGCCAGAATTAGTCCGAGCACGAGATAAAAAAATACTAGTGGTCTGTCGTTCCGGTAATCGCAGCCTGCTGGCGGCCCAAACCATGAAGCAAATGGGGTTTGAGCATACCCATTCTTTAAAAACAGGACTCAAAGGCTGGAATGAATATGACCTGCCATTATTTAACGATGATGGTGAAGTTGACCTTGAAGCAGCAGAAGCTTATCATATTCCAAGAGTGAGCGATGATCAGTTAGGACCTTAAGTTATTGAGCCTATGGTCACTTATATTTTTGTAACATAGAAGCGTATTATTTACAAAAAGCCTGTGGTTGCTTATTTTTCTGACTTTGATTGTTTGAGCGTAGCGACATCTCGTAACAGAAAGGCAAAGTTAGAAAAACAAGTGACCATGGGCTTAACAAGCGTTATTTAGGAATATACACTGAATAGTTACGCATCTAATATCATTTGACAATTTCCCTGCCTACGCCATAATAATTCAATCCAATATCAATTCAATTAGGTTAATATTTTCTATGCACAAAAGTTTCAGTAATTTACAGCTCATGGTTAAAAGTAAACCCGTTGATGAGTTAACCACAGTACCGCCATTAGGGATGGATGTTAAGTCACTATCTGACTGCTTTAGATATTACTACAACCATACTTTGGGCCGCAGCAAAGATTGTAAGGCCACTCATTATCCTTACACAGCCTTAGGTTTTACTTTACGCGATCGTCTCATAGAACGCTGGAAAAGCACTCACTTTGCTTATGAAGACAGTGACTGTAAACGCACCTATTACCTCTCATTAGAATTTTTAATGGGTCGAGCATTAAGTAATTGCATGCTTAATCTTGATTTAAATGAAGCCGTTCAGGAATCATTTTATCAATTAGGGCTGGATATGGAAGAAATTGCCGATACTGAGCAGGATGCAGGGCTAGGCAATGGCGGTCTGGGACGTCTTGCAGCCTGTTTTCTCGATAGTTGTGCAAGCTTACAATTGCCTGTAAAAGGTTATGGCTTACGTTATGAATACGGCATGTTCAGACAACACATTGAAGGTGGTCATCAGGTTGAGGAAACTGACCATTGGCTGTTAAATGGCAATCCATGGGAACTAGAACGCCCCGAGTATACACAACGAGTCAAATTTGGCGGCCACACGGAATACCATACAAACAAAGACGGCAAACTGAATGTTTATTGGGATGGCACCAGAGATGTACTGGCAATCCCCTATGATATTCCCATTCCTGGCTTTAAAAATGGCACCGTTAATACTCTGCGCCTGTGGAAGGCTGCCGCAACAGATGAATTTGACCTCGATGAATTTAATTCCGGCAGTTATACCGAAGCCGTTGAAGAAAAAAATTCAGCCGAGCATATTACTATGGTGCTCTACCCAAATGATGCCAGTGAAAATGGTAAAGAACTACGCCTGCGTCAGCAATATTTTCTCGCTTCAGCCAGTTTACAGGATGTGATCCGTGAGTGGCTAAAGAACCATAATGATTTTAGCAATTTTGCTGAAAAAAATTGTTTTCAGCTTAATGATACTCACCCGACAGTTTCTATCGCTGAATTTATGCGTCTGCTGATTGATGAGTATAATCATTCCTGGGATGACGCCTGGGCGATTGCCAGCAAAACAATGGCTTATACCAATCACACTCTTCTACCAGAAGCACTGGAAAAATGGTCTGTTGGTTTATTCAAATGTTTGTTACCACGTTTATTAGAAATTATTTATGAAATTAACTCACGCTTTTTAAAAGAAGTAGCCATGCACTGGCCTGGAGATTCAGAACGCATACAACGTATGTCCATTATTGAAGAAGGCCCTGTCGCTCATGTACGTATGGCCTATCTGGCTATTGTCGGCAGTTTTTCTGTCAATGGGGTGGCAGCATTACATACAGAACTGTTACAAAAGGGCCTCTTTAACGACTTCTATCAACTCTGGCCTCATAAGTTTAATAATAAAACCAATGGCGTAACACCAAGACGCTGGTTAGCAGGCTGTAATCCCCAATTACGCCAATTGATCAGTAAGCATATCGGTGAAAAATGGATTAAGGATCTGTCACAATTAAAACAATTAAAAAAACATGTAAACAAAAAAGAATTTCGTAATCAGTGGCAAAAAATTAAACTGGCTAATAAAGTGAAATTAGCAGATTTAGTTAAAACACAATGTAAAGTAGATTTTAATACCGATGCATTATTTGATGTTCAAGTGAAGCGAATTCATGAGTATAAACGACAACTACTGAATCTTCTGCATGTGATTCATTTATACAATCGAATTAAAGCCGGTGATACAAAAAACTGGACTAGCCGTTGTGTATTAATTGGTGGTAAGGCTGCGCCTGGTTATGCTATGGCAAAACTCATCATCAAACTCACCAGTAATATTGCTGACATCATTAACAATGACCCTCAGGCTGATGGTCTTCTAAAGGTCGCATTTTTCCCCAATTATAATGTCTCTGCCATGGAAACTATATGTCCTGGCACCGATCTTTCTGAACAGATATCAACAGCTGGAAAAGAAGCTTCAGGAACTGGTAATATGAAGTTTATGATGAATGGTGCTCTCACTATTGGTACTTTAGATGGTGCAAATATTGAGATTAGAGAAGAAGTCGGAGATGAAAACTTTTTTCTTTTTGGTTTAACAGCAGAAGAAGTTGAATCATCACGAGGTCATTATGATCCAATGGCTATTATTAATGGCGATAGAGATATATTAAATGTTATGACAATGCTGGAATCAGGCTACTTTAATCAATGTGAACCAAAGCTGTTTGATCCCATTATTGAATCGCTTAAAAACCCACATGATATGTGGATGACTCTGGCCGATTTGCGTTCTTATATTGATGCTCAGGAAGAAGTTTCTATCGCCTATCAGGATACTAAGCGCTGGACTACGATGAGTATTAACAATACACTCTCCAGTAGTAAATTTTCTACTGACCGTACAATGGAAGAGTATAATCGTGATATCTGGAAGCTGGATAAAGTCGCACCTTATCCGATAAAATAGTCCTGTAAAATAATCCTGTAAAAAAGAGTTAAGTTCATTTCCATCTATCACAACCTCTAAGAGTTTGATAGATGGGCTTTTTATTGATAATAAGACGACCTTATCAGGTGTACTTTTTCATATTTTTACGTCGACTGCCTGATTGTACAATCACCCCTTCGAGATCATCAAGACCTTTAATTTCTATTGTTTCATACAGATCATTAAGTGGTTGTAAATAATATTTCTCATTTCGGATTTGCAGCTGTCTGAAAATAAATTCTCCATCAACCTTGGCAATTACATAAGAACCATCTTTCACTACAGCTTCGGGATCAATAATGATCACTGTGCCGTGCTCAAATTCAGGCACCATACTATCTCCTAAGGCACGCAGGGCAAAGACTTCTCTACCGCTACAACTTCCTTCAATAGGAGGCATCAAACTTTCAGGTCTTTCAGACATCTAGACACTCACTTTACAATATTAATATATAGTGTTATATGGTAATTGAAAATTCAATTTTCATCAAGGTTAACAGGCTTTTATATCATTAAACCTGGATATAGCAGTTGGCATTTACTGATTATTCCAGGTTAAACAAATCCATAACTCTTTAAATTATTGCAATTAAACAAAAAAGCGATTATTTTATAGTAGTTTATATCTAAGTTACTACTTAACCAATAACAAAAAAATAGGATTTTATATGAGCGACGAAATTTGGAAACTAAAAGAAGGTGCAGAACTCAATATTGATGATGTTGCCAAAATTGCCTGTGCACTAAAATCATTATCAGCCTACACCACACTGGCTTGTGCTGATGACGAAAGCCCAGAAGATCTAGAAGTAATTGTCGATGAGGGTCTTGATGCTATAAGTAATTTATTTGATGTCTAAATCAGAAGCACAATGTTAAGTCAGAGGTATTCTATCCAGGCATTTCCTGCATTTAGAGACAGATGAGATAAGGGCAGACACATAGGTCTGCCCCTACGTATATGCGGCACAATGTAGGGGCGAACCTATGTGTTCGCCCTTTTATCGGACAAAAAAAAGCCCGGACATCTTTCGATATCCGGGCTTTTTTGTCACGCTTAATTCAGTAGACTAATGTCTTACTTCATCAATTGTGTCTTGTCTACAACATCAACGTGCTCAACCTTGAAACAATTCCAGGTTTGAGTGGTCTTGTCATAAGTTGAGTTCACAAAACATTTCCAGTTTTCTTCGTCAACGATGTTGAAGTCCATACGGTAGTAGAAGCCAGGGTAACGTGATTCTTCACGGAACTGGATGTGCTTCATATGAGCTTCTGCAGTTAAGATGCGGTGGTAGTTTTCCCATGCACGCAGTAGTTCGTGAAGGTCTTTCGCACGCATTTTCTTAGCATCTTCTTTCAACATACCCAGCTTGTGCTCAGCAACATCAAGCATCTTCGCATTCGTCTGGTACATTGTCGCAACACCAGCTACATACTCATCCATCATCTTCTGTAAACGGAACTGAAGCATTCTTGGCGTAATGTAGTTAGGATTCACATCGATTGCTGTGGAGTAATCTTTGTGCTCTAAGTAAGTACGTACCGGCGCATAGATATCCGTCGTTAATTCTTCAACTGAGGTATCTAATTCTGGAGTCCAGTCTTTGTTATCAAGAATGTACTGTACCATCGCTTTAGCCGCTAAACGACCTTCTGCGTGTGAACCTGAAGAGAACTTGTGACCTGATGCACCAACACCGTCAGCTGCTGTGAACAGACCTTTGATGGTGGTCATTGAGCGGTAACCCCAGCTCCATGACTCAGGTGCGCCTAAATCAGTCGGACCTGATACCCAGATACCACAACAACCTG
>WTAX01000077.1 GCA_013139395.1 Gammaproteobacteria bacterium
TGGTGGTCAGTCATTTTTTCTTTATGTTTTTTTACCTGGCGATCCAGTTTATCAATTAAACTGTCTATGGCTGCATACATATCTTCTTCAACTGCTTCAGCAAATACTTTACTGCCTTTAACTGTCAGTTTGGCTTCCGCTTTCTGACGTTGTTTTTCTACGCTTAAAATAACATGACTTTTACTAACAATATCAAAATGACGTTCAACACGCTCCATTTTCTGGTTTACGTAATCACGTAGTGAGTCGGTGATATCGATGTGATGTCCGGTTATATCTATTTGCATAAGATTAGCTCCTTGTTTAGCTATGATAAATAATATTTTAGTTCAATAATTTGAAAATAAAAACCTTATTTATCTTTTGTATGCCTTGTAAGTATTCACTTATCAGGCGATATTCTTTCGTTCATTAGAAGGTGGTATTGACATAGATTCGCGATATTTGGCGACTGTACGTCGGGCTACCTTGTAATTCTGCTCTGCCAGCATGATAGAAATTTTGTTGTCGCTTAACGGCTTGCGACTATTTTCTGCGGCAATAAATTTTTTAATAATAGCTCGAATAGCAGTTGCTGAAGCCTCGCCACCACTTGCGGTGGTGACATGACTGGAGAAAAAGTATTTAAGTTCAAAAATACCTCCCGGCGTATGCATGTATTTTTGTGTAGTGACTCTGGATATAGTGGATTCATGCATTTCTACGACTTCAGCAACATCGGCAAGCACTAAGGCCCGCATGTGTTCTTCACCATATTCAAAGAAATCTCTTTGAAAATTCAGAATACAGCGTGATACTTTTAATAAGGTGTCATTACGACTTTGCAGACTTTTAATAAACCAGCGAGCTTCCTGCAAGTGATCTTTAATTGAGCTCATATCACTGTCTTTTTTTGCACCTTTTACCAGACTCAGGTACTGCTCATTTATTTTGATATTAGGTGTTGAATCTGAATTAAGGCTGCAAACCCATTCACCATTAATTTTTTTAACAAAAACATCGGGTGTTACATAATGAGGTCTGTCATCAGAAATATGACTGCCGGGTCTGGGACTCAGGCTTTTAATTAAGCTGATCACCTGAGCTAATTTGTTTTCATCAAGCTTCATGCGACGTTTCAGAGTGGCGAAGTCTCGATTGGCCAGCAATTTTAAATGTCTGGAAACAAGAATTTTTGCTTCACTCAGCCATAGAGTATCGCTATCCAGAGCTCTTAATTGTAAGAGTAAGTTTTCCTGCAGATCGCGTGCGCCAACTCCAGGTGGATCAAAATTTTGAATACGATGTAATACGGCTTCAATTTCTTCCAGATCAATTTCGTCTTCAGGAGAAAATGCCTGCAGCAGTTCTTCACAAGTCTGGGTTAAGTAGCCGCTATCATCAATAGCATCAATAATGGCGTCTGCTATCATTTTGTCAGTATCACTAAATGGCGTCATTTCTGCTTGCCAGGTCAGGTGCTCTTGTAAGCTATCTTCTGTTTTACCATTATTTTCAAATAAGTTACTGTCATCACCGCTATATGAATTACTAATACTTTGCCCGGCAGTATAATTAGTACTGGTGTCATAGGTGTCTTCCCAGCTTGAATCGGTGGTGAGTTCAGTGGGGATGTTATTCTGGCTATTTTCGAAGTCGACTTGTGTACTGTTTATTTCGCTTGTTAAGTCATCATTGGATGGCTGATTGCTAACATCGCTATATAGAGTATCGGTATTATTAAGGGCGTTTGACTCAAGAGAGTCACTACTATTGTCGTTACTCGCAGTGTCGTTATTGGCCGTGTCGGAATCAGAAGTGGTGTTGGTGCTTTCATCAACTTCAAGCATAACATTGCTATCCAGAGCTTCCTGTATCTCCTGTTGTAGATCCAGACTGGATAATTGCAGTAGTTTTATCGCCTGCTGCAATTGAGGCGTCATTGTAAGTTGCTGGCCTAAGCGAAGTTGAAGCGTTTGTTTCATAAATTAAGCAATTTATACCTGTTAGCCTGTTTAATTAACTATTAGCTAAAGGCCTTAAAAGAGTCTCTGGCTATTAATCCTGATTCATACCGTTGAAAATAAGTGTTCCTTGATTTAATAGTAGCGCAAATTGCGTGCCATTGCAGTTGATAATGATCAAAAAAGTTAACTATTTTTTATTATTATTATAAAATTATTAATTATCAATAACTTGTATTTTTAAGAAAGGCATTAAATTTTGAAATTTTCACCAAGATATACTTCTCGAACCTGCTCATTACTCAGTAGTTCATCAGGTGTTCCTTTAGCGATGACACAACCACTATTCATAATATAGGCACGTTTGCACACACTCAATGTTTCTCTGACATTATGATCAGTGATTAATACACCGATATTTCTCTCTGTGAGATGTAAAATAATGGCTTGAATATCACTGACTGAAATTGGATCGACGCCGGCAAATGGCTCATCTAATAAAATAAAATCAGGTTCCATTGATAATGTTCGGGCAATTTCAACCCGGCGTCGTTCACCACCGGAAAGGCTGATACCCATTGACTGACGAATATGGGTAATACTTAACTCTCGCAGTAATTGCTCCAGATGGTCTTTTCTATCAGTTCGATTCAGATCTTTGCGGGTTTCTAAAATGGCCATAATGTTTTCTTCGACTGTCAGTTTTCTAAAAACTGATGCTTCCTGAGGCAGGTAGCCAATACCCTGTTGCGCACGTTTATGAATGGGCAGGTGTGTCATATCCTTATCATGGCAGGTGATGGTACCACTATCTGCTTTGATCAAGCCGACAACCATATAAAAACTGGTTGTCTTACCAGCACCATTAGGGCCCAGTAAGCCGACGACTTCGCCTTTTTGCACTGAAAATGATACATCATTGACCACATGGCGTGATTTAAATGATTTATTGAGCTTTTCAGCACGAAGTTCTAATAGATGACCTGACATATTTTAATCTCTTAGACAGTAAATTATTTATTTTTCTTAGGTTGAATCGTCACTCGTACACGACCACCACTGGAGACAGGTTTGCCATCTTTGTTCTTTTTGCTGGAAGCAATAACAGTTTCCTTTTTTGTGTCATAAATAATTTTGTCGCCGCTGAAGGTATCACCATCCTGCCAGACATAAGCTTGTTTAAGCAAATGAATCTTATCATTTTTTAAATAGTAAACCATGGTTTTGGAGCGGGCACGGAAGTCGCTGTCTTTACCTTCAGGGCGTTGTTTAAATGTCGCTAATTTTTTATCGCTGCCTACTGCGACCGCTTTTTCTAATTCTTTATTTTTGTCCATGTATAAGGTCAGTTTACTGGACTTGATGACCATACTGCCCTGAGTCAAAATGACATTGCCGGTATATATGCTGATGCCCTTGAGATCATCAATATCGGCAGTATCAGCTTCTAAATTGAGGGGCTGATCACGGTCATTTGATAATGCCATGAGGCTTATAGGAATAAAAAATAAAATGACAGTGAGTAGTAAATAATGACTGTTTATTTTTATTCGGGAAAGTGGATTACATTTCATACTCTGCCTTATCCTGTCTTGTGTTTTATTTGTATTATATTGCTGCTATGTTATTTTTTTGCCGGGATGTGTCGAGCCTTAACATTATTTAATAAGTAATAATGTTCTGTATCAAGATAGGCTTTCATACCGATTCCTGTAGCAACAGTCGAATCTGTCGTAATTTTTACGGCTTTATCTGTTTCAGCATAGTCTCTATTTGGCCAGATGGTTAATTGGGGTGACTCCAGTTGAGAAAATTGGTTTACCTGTGATTGCTCTCGCTTTATTATGGTATGACCTTTTAATATGACACGAGTTCCATCTTTATTGATCCAACCCTGATCAGCACTAATATAAACCGGAGGGCCGCTATCACGAAATATTGTAATTCTGGGGTTAGTAATTTCAGAGTCTTCTTCACCGGGATAATGGGATATCTGAGCGCCGATAATTTTACTTTTAGGGATACCTGTTTCACCAAAATTGATAATTTCAGCGCTATTAAAAAATGTATCAGCAGTCTTTAAAGCGCTATTTTTTTCAGGGAGGATAATATTCGTTTGATGTTTATCGTCAAGATTAAATACATACCATGTGACGGCAATCGATGCTATGGGAATAGCGAATAGTAAAGTAAGGAGTTTTTTATCCATATCTGATTCAATTATAAGCTTTAGCTAAGAACTCTCAGCAAAGAGCTCTTAGCTAAGAGCACTCAGTTAAGAGCTTTGAGCTGAAAAATTTAAAGATAGACTGCAAACTGTTCTTCCAGGGTTCCCTGTGCTTCCATCAATAATTCACACACATCACGTACAGCGCCATGCCCACCATTGTGTTGAGTAGTCCAGTCAGCTTGCTGCTTAACTCGTTCGTGGGCGTCGGCAACAGCAATGGATAATCCTACCTGTCTCATGACAGGCAGATCTACCAGATCATCACCCACATAAGCAACTTGAGTATAGTCTAGTTGTAAATTTTGGCAAAGCTGTTCAAATGCCTGTACTTTATTACGCTGTCCTTGAAACACCAGGTCAATATTAAGATTTTTCATGCGATGGCTAACAACATTCGAAGTTCTTGCCGTAATAACTGCCAAAGGAATGCCGGAGCGTTGTAACATCATAATACCTAAACCATCTCTGGAATGAAATGCTTTGTACTCCAGGCCATTATCACCAAAAAAAAGACCACCATCAGTCATGACGCCATCAACATCACAGATCAACAGTTTAATGAGACTGGCTTTGGCAAAAATTTCCTGCATTAATCGGCTTCCTTCTTGTTGCTTATTACTCTGATCCTTAAACGCTATGATCCTTAAATGCTCTGCTGATAAAGAACGATCATATAAGCAATGTAGCATATCAGCAATATACCACCTTCAAAACGATTTAATCTACCCTCACCTTTAAAACCATAGGCAAAAATAAAGAGTAAAACGGATAGGGCGATCATTACGGGATAATCACGACTAAGTACGCTGGGATCGAGTATTGCACCGGTCATGATACCGGGTATACCCAGCACTCCCAGTAAATTGAACATGTTTGAGCCGATAATATTACCAATGGCGATTTCATGCTCGCCTTTTAAAGCACTGGTTACTGAGGCGGCTAATTCGGGTAAGCTGGTACCAACGGCTACAATGGTCAGACCAATAATAAGATCGCTGACATGAAATGCATGGGCAATATTAACAGCACCCCATATTAACAGGCGAGAGCTGATTAACAGGAGTAGCAGACCAATTAAAAGCCATAAAAATGCCATTGGTGTAGATATATCCCTGGGGATTTCTTCACAGAATTCTTCTTCAAGTGGATCGGGTGAGCCGGCCTGCTTGTTCTCTTTGATGCCTATGAGAGTAATAAATGCCAATAAAGCAAACATGCCGGATAATAAAATAATCCCATCGATTCGACCGAGTTCGCCATCCCAAAGTAATGCCCATGCGATGAGCATAATCATGAACATAATAGGGTATTCACGCCTGAGAATTTTGGAGTGAACCATAAGGGGCGTGACTAAGGCCGTGATACCAAGAACGAGCGCAATATTGGTAATGTTGGAGCCCAGAGCATTACCCACTGCAAGATTGGGCGTGCCTTCATAGGCGGCAACCCCGGAAACAATCATTTCAGGAGCAGAAGTACCAAAGCCGACAATGGTCAGACCAATAATTAATGGCGAAACACCAAAATTGAGTGCGATACCGGAGGCACCGATAACAAATCGATCAGCGCTCCATATTAGTAATAAAAAACCGGTAAGAATGGCAACACCATTTAATAACATTTCCATTTTTAAACCGTATTTCCTTTTGTAATAATTGATTAGATAAAAATGCCCCGCTACGG
>WTAX01000484.1 GCA_013139395.1 Gammaproteobacteria bacterium
ACTCGTGTCGAAGATGGTGAAATGCTCAGTGTCGATGATATTATTGAAATTCTGGCAATACCATTATTAGGCGCTATTCCTGAATCAGAGTCCGTATTACAAGCATCCAATACCGGTGTCTCTATTATTTTAGATACTGAAAGCAAAGCAGGTCAGGCCTATGATGATTTAGTGGAACGCTTTCTTGGTAATGATGTGGAACACCGTTTTCTAACTCCGGAGAAAAAAGGCTTTTTCTCCCGTGTCTTTGGAGGTTAATAATGGCTATTTTAGATTATTTCAGGTCAAAAAAGAAAAGAACAGCCTCACTGGCTAAAGATCGTCTGCAAATCATTGTCGCTCATCAACGAAGCGGCCATGGTCGCTCTCAGGCTGATTATCTGCCTCAACTCAAAGAAGATCTTCTAAAAGTGATCAGTAAATATGTTGATATTGATCCCAGTCAAATCAAAGTTCAACTCGATACCGATGACGACGACTGCCCTATTTTAGAACTCAATGTTGCTTTACCCGAACATGGTAGATTAATGAAATAAAAAGATAACTATTCAGTCTGATACGACAAAAGCCCGATAGCTGCTGCCTGATATTAACTGAATAGTGATGTTTATTATTATATTTTTCTAACTCGAAATGAACGGCCTTTTAATTGTCCGTCAGCTATTTTTCTCAGGGCATATTGAGCCACATCCCGGCTTACAGCCACATAGGATTTATTAGAGAATATTTGAATTTTCCCCACCTGTTTTCCGGCAATGCCGTCTTTGCCCGTTAATGCACCAAGAATATCACCGGGTCTGACTTTTTGCTTTTTACCACCATCAATCTGCAGTGTCACCATAGGCGGTTGATATACCGCCTTATCCAGTAAATTAATGGACGGCAGGGGTTCTGCAGCAATTGTCTGCCCTAAATAGTCTTCTAGTTTTGACAATTTAAAGTTTTCTTTATCGGTGTAAATAGTACAGGCAAAACCTTTTCTGCCTGCTCGTCCAGTACGTCCGATACGATGTACATGAACTTCAATATCACGGGCAATCTGATAGTTAATAACCGCATCCAGTGATTCGATATCCAGACCCCGTGCCGCCACATCGGTGGCAACCAGGACTGAAATACTTTTATTAACAAACTGAACCAGAGTCTGATCCCGATCTCTTTGCTCCAGATCACCATGCAATGCCATTGCACTAAAACCATAATCACTCAGTGCATCAGCAATTTCCTGTGTTTCTATTTTTGTATTACAAAACACCACTGCCGATTCAGGACGATAGTGCTGTAATAATAAGCGAACTACGGTCAGGCGGTGGGCATTATCTTTTGCCTTAAATAAATGCTGCGCAATAGTGGAGTTATCATGCATCGAAGCCACTTCAACCATTACAGGCTGCTGCATAATACGTTTTGCAACCGATTTAATCTGGTTGGGAAAAGTTGCACTAAACATCAGCGTTTGTCTCTGGGCGGGTATCTGGTCGATAATAGCATCCAGAGCTGACTGAAAGCCCATCTCTAACATGCGATCAGCTTCATCCAAAATAAGCAGGTTCACATTGTCTAATTTCAATGTGCCTTTACCCAGGTGATCTTCAATTCGACCAGGCGTACCAACAATAACATGGGCACCATGCTCTAAAGACCCAACCTGAGGTCCAAAAGGCATACCACCACAAAGTGTCAACACTTTAATATTATGAATAGAGCGCCCTAATTTTCGAATTTCTTTGGCTACCTGATCAGCCAGTTCACGGGTCGGGCAGAGAATCAATGATTGGATGCGAAAGCGTTTAACTTCCAGTTTTTCTAAAAGTCCCAATCCAAAAGCGGCAGTTTTTCCTGAACCGGTTTGCCCCTGAGCAATCACATCTTTGCCATTTAAAATATGCGGTAAGCTCCTGGCCTGAATTGGAGTCATGGACTGATAACCAAGAGACGTCAGATTCTTGAGTAAAGCAGGATGCAATTTAAGTGTTGAAAAATCAGTTTGACTCAAGGGAATTGTCCTTTGTAATAGGTAAATAGTTGCTAAATCGGGAAGGATAACATTCAAACAGGGTTGCTGTCACAAAAAGAAGTGACTATAGGCTTATCAAATGTTATTTAGAAATACACGCTGAGTAGTTACTTATTTTTTAGAATTTAATCGTGATTGATACTCTTCGGGTTATTACCGACAGAGCAAACTTTGTAGTTATTTTTACCTGTCTTTTTCACATCATACATAGCCGTGTCTGAATTTTTGATCAGCTCATCAATAGTTTCACCATGTTTAGGATACAAAGCAATACCGATACTACTGCCGATCCGGCATTGTTGTCCCAAAATATCAAACGGCTCTGAGAGAGTTGAAATAATCTTTTCAGCAATAATATTAACAACCTTATCGTCCGTAAAATTCGATATAATCAAGGTAAACTCGTCACCACCAAGGCGAAAGAGTGCATCTTCATCTCTGAGCACTGTTTTCAGTCTGCTGGCCACTTGTCTGAGCAATTCATCACCACAATCATGTCCATAAGTATCATTTACGGCTTTAAATCCATCTAAATCAATAAAAAATAACCCTACTGACAACTGAGTTCTATTAACCTGTTTAATTGCCTGCTCAAGCAATACCATAAATAAGGCCCGATTGGGTAGTTTTGTTAAGGAGTCATAATTAGCAATATATTCTAATTTTTTGTTCGAGTCCTGCAGCTCTCTGGTTCTTTCTATTACAATATCTTCTAAATCATCTTTATTCTTTTTTAACGTCCTGACATAGTAAGTAAAGCGAATACTGACAATAATACCAATAATGATACTAATCAGACTACCGAAAATCGTTGTTAAGCCTAGATCTCTTTGCGTATTTTCAAACAAGGCACGTGCATTGTCCATTGCATGCTTTGAACTTTCACTTTCATAGGCAATGATTTCATCAAGGTGTTTTAGTGCTTCCACTTGATTGGGCGAGACTTTATCAATTAACAGTTTACGTGCATCTATCGTACGCCCCTCCTGTATTAACCTAATCACCTCACGTTGTTCGGGTACCACAGAACGTGCATACTCTCGATGTACCTCTAATAATTGAGCTTCTTTATCCGATAAATTGGTTTCTAATAATTGCTTTCTCATCACTAAAAAGTGACTTCCCAGTTGTTGAAAATCCATCAATAAACTATCCAGCTCAAAAGCATCTTCTGTATTGAGCATGGTAAACAAAATGGGGGCTCGCTCTCTGGAAATGACACGCATTTTCTGTACTAATTCCATACGCACATTATAAACATCAACCACCTGTTCAAATTCTACTTTTACCTCATTAAAACGCCAGATAGATAATATAGCTTGTATTAACATCATCATAATAATAATACCGAAGCTAATAGCAATACTATTAGAAATTATTGACTGCTTAATTTTTGAAAAATTCATTAAATGATGTCTTTGACTATAATCGTTTCAGGTAGCACAGCTTTTTTGTGATGCATTTAGATTAAATGAATCATTCTTACTTATACTATAATTTTTTTTTCTTATTAGGATAGTACAGATTATAGAAATTATCATATTTAATTTAAGGTAACTATTCAGTGTATTTCTAAATAACGCTTATTAAGCCTATGGCCACTAATGTGTTATTTGACAAAATAAAGTTTATGTACTAAAAATTAAAGGATATCCAATGGAGAGAATATGAAAAACATAATTATTATCTTTTTATCCTTTTTTTTAACATTAAGTTTACCAGGTGCTCATGCAGAAAGCACAGATAACACATCAGATAAACTTTATCCCAATCGTAAATTTTACCCCCAGCTCAGTTATATTTCAACGAAAGAGATGGTCAATGCAGTTAAAGTGGGAAAATACAATGTTATAGATGCCAGGCCAGCGCTTGGATACCAAACATTGCATATTAAAGAAGCTGATAATTTTTCTGCCAATGACAAACAGTTTAGTGAAAAAATAACGGCTCTTATCAATAAAAATAACAAGCCGATTGTATTTTATTGTGGTGGATTAGCCTGTTTAAAAAGTTATAAAGCGAGTGTAAAAGCAATTAAAGAATTACAGGATAAAGAAATTAAGCGGGATGTTTTTACCTATGACTCAGGTATCAGTGCTTTTGCTCATGCAAGTCCTGATTGGGTGTTAAAAAACGGTAAAGAGATATCTCCGGAGAATCCCCTTCTGGATATGGCAAAAATTAAAAAACATGCTAAAAATGCAGAGGACTTTACTAATTCAATTAATATAGATGAATATAATCAATATATTATTTTAGATGTAAGAGAAAAACAGCAGAGTATGCTGAGAAAATTATTTATGTTTAAAAGGGAAAAGAAAATTACTGTTTATGAGCCTGAAAAATTAATCAAATTCCTAAATAAGGTAAAGAGTTCAGATCAAACATTAATGGTGTATGGCTCTGTAGAAAAACAAATCGAATCAATATACCCATTAATCACAACATCAGGGATAAAAAAATGGTTTTATCTTGAAGGTGGTGAAGTTGCTTACAGTCAGTATATGATCAACAAGCATGTAAAAAACTAAATAGTATCCATCCATTTATTGAGCTTTAACTTCCCCCTTACCTGACATGCAGCAGCTCGAACATAATATGACAGACACTGTTAGATTATGTTAAAACTGCTATTTTTATGGGTGTAGTTCTTTTAATTCGACGTTAATATTTTAAACATATTAGGCGAATAAATTCGCCCCTACCTTATAGAATTCGGTCCTGTAGGGGCGAATTTATTCGCCTAAACTTGTTATTTACCATCGTCGAAGCAAAGGAACTCCATTCACAATAATTTTTTAGTTCTACTACGTTGATAAAAGGTCAATTTAGAAAAGACATATAAGATAGATCAATAAACTGGTAATCAATGCAATCAACAGAGCCCTAAATCCAGCCCACAACCAAAAACTATCACTAATACTTCCTATAAATACTCCCAAAAAGAAAATTAGAATAAAAGCAACCAACACAGCCGTTTCAATAGGGTAAGTTATCAATTCAGGTTGCCACTGTGCCAACCCCAGCGGCATCATAATTATCAGCGAAAAAATTAAAGGTGCGAGACCGTTTACTACAGCAATAATAAAAGGCATGAAACGTGTTGCCTGACCATGTGCAGAATCCTGCAGGTCAGCAATCATGGCATCCTCAAGTTCTTTTAGTTCCTTTTTCTTTTCTGCTGACTCACTGATATAAGCACTACTAACACCACTAACTGATAACGCAATGGCCGCTCCCAGACAAGCAGTGAGAACTATATGCAGCACCACGTCATCATTGCTGAAATAAAATCCAATTAATAAACCCAGCATGGTGAGTGCACCATCGAAACCATTGACCACAAAGTAGCGACGCACAATAAGGTCAGATTGGGAAATACTAAATAGCAGCTGAAATTGTTTAAGCATCGGTCTGCGTAGATGAATCCTCTGATCCATTCACTCCAATGACATCTACTTCATCTATGCTGTGAATTGATCCACCCATGGTGCTTATCGCATCAGAAACATCGTCAAAGGGAATACTCATATTTTCAGATTCGACAATAATAATGACCGTCTCAGTTTTTTCATCGACTTCAAGCACTTTGAAGTTAAACCGGCAACCTGGACATTTTTCAGCCAGCTGCATAGAAAATTCAAGCCCATTGGGTGAGTGCGGTTTCAGAACATCCAGAACGATTCGCTGTATTTTTACCATTATTACATCACTCTATATAGATTTGGCTTGAAAAAAAACAAGCCAATTAACAATTTAAGAATAGGTGATTTGACAGGTATTTTCAACCTGTAGCTAG
>WTAX01000214.1 GCA_013139395.1 Gammaproteobacteria bacterium
TTTAACACCATTAATCAAAGCAAGTGCAATGCTAGGTACTGTGGTTTCAGTAGGGGATGTGATCATTTATGAATCTACGGTTTACCCCGGAGCAACCGAAGAAATTTGTATTCCAGAAATTGAAAAAGCATCTGGTTTGAAATTTAATCAGGATTTTTATGCAGGTTATAGTCCAGAGCGCATTAATCCGGGTGATAAAGAGCATCGGGTGACCAATATATTAAAAGTAACTGCCGGTTCAACACCTGAAATTGCTGATTATGTTGATAGTCTTTATAAAAGTGTGATTGTCGCAGGAACACATAAAGCCAGTAGTATAAAAGTAGCTGAAGCAGCCAAAGTGATTGAAAACACACAAAGAGATGTCAATATCGCTTTGATTAATGAGCTTGCCCTCATCTTCAATCGATTGGGTATTGATACGGAAGAAGTACTCAAAGCAGCCGGCACTAAATGGAACTTTCTGCCTTTTCGTCCTGGTCTTGTGGGAGGACACTGCATTGGTGTTGACCCCTATTATTTAACACATAAAGCCCAGGAAATTGGTTACAATCCGGAAATGATTCTGGCTGGTCGTCGTTTAAATGATAATATGGGCAGTTATGTTGTTTCAGAAGTTATTAAGCTGATGTTGAAAAAGCGTATTCATATTGCCGAAGCAAATATTTTAATTTTGGGGCTGACATTTAAAGAAAATTGTCCCGACCTTAGAAATACCCGTGTGATAGATATGATTAAAGAACTGGATCAATATGGTGCTAATATTGATGTTTACGACCCATGGGTAGATACAGCAGAAGCACAGCATGAATACAATATTACCCCGATTGAGAGACTGGAAAATGGTAGTTATGATGCCATCATATTGGCCGTTTCACATGATCAATTCAAAGAAATGGGTGCTGCAGCTATCCATAACTTAGGTAAAAATAATCATATTCTATATGATATTAAGTATTTACTAAAAGCAGATGAAGTAGATGGAAGACTATAATGTCAGTATATGAAGAGCAGCTGGAACAACTCAAACAAACGCCCAAAACATGGTTAATTACTGGCGTCGCAGGCTTTATTGGTTCCAATTTATTGGAAACTCTGTTAGTCAGTGAGCAGAAGGTTATTGGTCTGGATAATTTTTCGACAGGTCATCAACACAATCTTGACCAAGTGAGAGAACTTGTTTCTGAATCGCAATGGGACTCTTTTAACTTTATTGAAGGGGATATGCGTGATCTGAAAACGTGCGAAGCGGCTTGTGAAAATGTTGATTATGTCTTACATCAGGCGGCCTTAGGTTCAGTACCTCGATCGATTGAAGATCCGATAACTACCAATGAAAATAATATTTCCGGTTTTTTAAATATGCTGGTGGCAGCAAAAAATGCTGAAGTTTCGCGTTTTGTCTATGCCGCATCCAGTTCGACTTATGGTGATCATCCAGACTTACCTAAAGTTGAAGACAAAATTGGCAGTCCATTATCGCCCTATGCTGTCACCAAACTGGTTAATGAATTATATGCCGAAGTTTTTGCTAAAACCTATGGTTTTAAAGCAATTGGCTTGCGTTACTTTAATATTTTTGGTCAACGCCAGGATCCTAAAGGTGCTTATGCCGCAGTGATCCCTAAGTGGGTAGCTAGTATTCTGGAAAATGAAGCGGTGTATATTAATGGTGATGGAGAAACCAGCAGGGACTTTTGTTATATAGAAAATGTCATGCAGATGAATATTCTTGCTGCGACAACACAGAATCCAGAGGCTGCAAATCAGGTCTATAATGTGGCTTTAAATCATCGAACTACTTTGACAGAGCTATACTACTTTATTCAGGACAAACTCAAAGCCAGAATTCCCGAACTTACAGAAAATGAACCTGTTTATCGGGATTTTCGTGCTGGTGATGTGAGACATTCTCAGGCAGATATTAGCAAGGCACAAAAACTTTTAGGCTATCAGCCTACACATGTGATTGATGCCGGTTTGGAAGAGGCAATGGATTGGTATGTGAACGACTTAAAAAAATAAGGTGTAAGAAAGTAAAATAGTGTTTTATCATTTATTATGGGTGTAGTTCCTTTACTACGACGTTAACAGTTTCACAATATTAGGCGAATAAATTCGCCCCTGATATGTATTGACCTGTCAAATTTTAAGCACAACTTTCCTGTGCTTTTCTTTTGTCTTTTTCATAAAACATCTTTACCTCAATATGTTTTGAGCAGCTTATGAGAAGCTTTAAACGACGGTGGATCGCTCTGATATTCGTGGGTTGGTTACCTACCTTTCATCACTTCGTCGTGGAGCTGCCTCACTCTACAGTCGAGGGTCACACTTCAATGACTTGATGTGAGCCTCATAGGGGCGCTGAGGGTTCTCCTACCGGCTTCCCATAAACTGTTCAAAACACACTTTCCTTATTTAATTGTATTTTTAAACTTAAATAACTTATTTACATTGTTAAGCATCGACTAGCATGTGGCTTATTCATCAGCTCACAAACAATGGCCCAAATAAACCCTGATAATTCTCTGGCAACCGCAGTACATGCCTGTTGTTTTGCTTTGCCTGACTCTAAAAGATGTTGGTATCGCCCACAAAGCCTTTTCTGTGCTTCCCAGGCAATGCTTTGCACTCGACCACTTGTTTTTGATTCTTTTTGTCTTAGGTGTTTGGTTTTTCTTGCTGGGAAACGATAACTCCACGAAGATTCAACCAATACGCGCCGAACATGACCATTTCCTGTCTTAGTTATGCCACCTAAACGTCGCTTTCCACCACTTGAGTATTCACTCGGAACTAAGCCTAAAAATGCCATTAACTGTCGGGGCTTATCAAAACGACTGATATCTCCCAGCTCTGCCATTATTGTCATGGCTGTTATTATATCTATTCCTCTAAGTGCTATTAGCCCTTCAACAACAGGCCGTAATGACCAGGTTTGTAGTGCCTTATGCATTTCATTTAATAGGCCAGCCACCCGTTGTACGGCATCTTTAACTGCATTTATGTACTCTTGAAGTACTATTTGTTGAATCGCACTGTCAAATTTAACGGTTTCCAACCAATTAAAATGCCCTTTTGTCCAGCGTGTTTTTCCCGTTTCGTACACTCTTCCGTGGCGTAATAGAAAAGCACCTAATTGTTGTTTTGTCTTAAGCTCTATCGCTTTTGAATCTTCTCGTGCTCGCGTTAAATCTCGCATGGCTTCTTGTTCAGGCTCTGGAACCCAAACGGCTGTGAGTTCTCCTGAACGGCTTAACCGTGCTAAACCCATAGCGTCTCGTCGATCTGTTTTTACCCGTTCACCTGCTTTTTGCGGGATGAGCGATGGAGCAACAACTTCACAATCCTGGCCTAAAGCAATTAGTTGATGATAAACATCATAACCGCAGGGGCCAGCCTCATAACTAAACAGTAATAATTCACCATGAAATTCTTTGGTGAGTTTATCGACCAGTTTTTTGATTGATTTTGGTCGGTTAGGTATTTCATTTCGATAACTAGCTTCCCCTCTACCCCTTTTGGCTATAGCTATAGCAATGGTTTCTTTATGAACATCTAAACCAATGTAAGCACAGTAATCATCAAGGTTTCTATGATTCAAAATTAAATTTAATGCTGAATTACTCTTTACTTCTACTGATTCTGGTGTAAATTGTTTCATTGACCTGTCCTCTTTAGGGTAGCTCTGGGTTTGGGTGTTCAACTTCAAGCTTAACCTACGATGCTGAAGTTGGACAGGTTCAATACATTATGTCTACAGGGAAAACAAACAAACTATCAACAATTTATTAATCCCAGAGTTGTAGGGGCGAATTCATTCGCCTAATAGAAAAATGATTAAAAATGTCACGAAATGAATTATTAAAAGGTCGTTATTCTAAAAAACAACATATTTATCATGTAACCTTTTGTACAGATAAGAGAAAGCAATGGTTTAATAATCTATACTGTGGTCGAATACTGGTGCAACAGATAAAAAAATTACATGAACAAAGAGATGTAAACTCATTAGCCTGGGTCATCATGCCCGATCATGTGCATTGGTTATTTCAGTTGGAGAATACAATTCCTTTATCCACAGTGATAAAAAAAGTTAAGGCAAAATCTTCAATAGAAATTAATAAACTAATGCATCATAAGGGAAGTATATGGCAACGTGGATTTTATGATCATGCTTTACGTAATGAAGATAATGTTCGACAGATTGCCCGTTACATTGTGGCTAATCCATTACGTGCAGGTATCGTAAAGAACATAGGTGATTATTCACTATGGGATGCAATTTGGTTAGATTAAAAAAAGGCGAATGTTCTTGTAATAAAAAGAGCTTCTACAGGGAAAACAATAAGATTCTTTATTGCTTATGATTTACTAAGTGTAGGGGCGAATTTATTCGCCATTTTGTTATTAATGAAAAAAGCAGGCGAATAAATTCGCCCCTACAATTGAACCAACATAAGCACGTGATATTCAAAGAACCATTAAATATGAAAAAAACAAACTTTAAAATTGTCATACCGGCTCGTTATGCTTCCTCAAGGTTGCCGGGCAAGCCATTAAGGCTGATTGCGGGCAAACCTATGATTCAGCATACTTATGAACGTGCTTTGCAAAGTCAGGCTGAAGAAGTGGTTATTGCTACAGATGATCAGCGTATTATTGATGCTGCCAGGCAATTTACTGATAATATTGTCATGACCTTGCCGGATCATGCTTCAGGTACTGAGCGTCTTGCAGAAGTATTAGCGCTAAAAAACTGGGACGATAATACCATTATCGTCAATGTTCAGGGTGATGAACCACTGGTTGCTCCGGCACATA
>WTAX01000190.1 GCA_013139395.1 Gammaproteobacteria bacterium
ACTCTGCCTAATAATTATGAATATTACCCGAAGCAAATGACTGGTAGATGACCAGTACTACTTTTTCACCCTGTTCATTAATTTTATATTTTTTATAATTGCCTTCTTCTTCCATAACAAAACGACAAATCATTTTATCTCTATAAGAGACGCATATTTCTCCCTGCTCACTGATCTGCCATTTTGAGGTAAATTTATGGCCTGCCTGCATCCCTCTCATGGTACCATCCGGATCCACATAAACTGTCATAGTTATTTTTCTTGATGGGATTGTCGCTTCATAAGTATTACCAGAGAATAATTTTCGGACTTCATCAGCTGATAATGTACGGGCAGGACAGGCATTGGGTACATAAGAAACCACCTCAGGATTGGCACAGGCACCACAGGCATTGGCATAGGTTTTAAGACTATTATCTTTACCTAAAGCACACACTGGCGTGTAATCCATAGTACATATCACGGGACGTTCTTCAGGACAGAGCGTAGGATTAATCGTTGCAAGCATGTCACTCGCTAAGCAATTTGAAACGATCATGATCAGAGCAATCAATAAACTAATACGCTTTTTCATCTCTATATTCCGCCTGTAATTGTTACAAAAAAGTAACTTCCTGATTTATTATAATAATAGAATATTGGTAACTATTCAGTGTATTATTAACAAAAAGCCTGTGGTTGCTTATTTTTCTGACTTTGATTGTCTGAGCGTAGCGACATCTCGTAACAGAAAGTCAAAGTTAGAAAAATAAGTGACCATGGGCTTAACAAGTGTTATTTAGGAATACATACTGAATAGTTACGAATATTGTAACTGTTTTCAAAATTAATCACAGTGTATTATCCTAAATAAATTGCAGTTGAATAAAACCTGAAATGAAGTCAGAAATTGCTTTATAATTTACAATCTTGTCAAAGTCGCAACCATATCCAGGGCTCGCAGGTTCCTCATAATATCAGCTAAATGTGTGCGATTACGAACAGCCAGAATAAAGTCCAGAGAAGAAAAATGATCTTCACGTTCTGCAGTGACAACATGCTCAATATTGGCTTCACTGTCTGCAATGGCAGAAGCAATAGTAGCCAAAACGCCCTTACGATGTTCTACTACCACCCGTAAAGAAACACTGAACTCAGCAGTAATATCATCACTCCATTCAACATCAATCCACTTGTGAGTTTTTTTGCGTGTATCTTTAGCATTTTTACAAGATTTGGTATGAATCACAATACCCCGCCCGGAGCTGATATAGCCGACAATAGCATCACCGGGGATAGGATGGCAGCAGCGTCCATAATGAACCACCATACCCTCCGTACCCATAATATCTAAAGAAAGTCCCTTTTCTTTACGTGATTTATCCAGTGCATCACTTTGATCAGGTAATAAATGACGCACCACCAGCTGAGGTATTCGATTACCCAGACCCACTTGATTTAATAATTCATCAAATGTCTTTAGATTATAATCTTCTATCACTTTCTGAATACGGCTTTGAGATAAATCCTGAACTGACATATTAAGATTGGAAAGGCATTTATTCAGCAGACGTGTGCCCAATGCCACCGATTCATCCTGATGCAGGTTTTTCAGTATAATGCGAATATTACTGCGCGCCTTGGCAGTAAAAACAAAATTGAGCCATGAAGGATTTGGGTTAGCACCCGGTGCCGTAATAATCTCAATGGTTTGACCATTTTTTAATTGCGTATTCAACGGGATGTATTGCTGATCCATTTTAGCAGCAATACAGGAGTTGCCGATATCAGTGTGCACAGCATAAGCAAAATCGACGATGGTTGCCCCTCTGGGGAGCTCCATTATTTGTCCTTTCGGTGAAAAAACATACACCTCATCAGGAAACAGGTCAACTTTAACATTTTCTAAAAATTCAATGGAGTTACCCGCATTTTGCTGTAAATCAAGCAGTCCTTTGAGCCACTCTCTGGCCTTGGCCTGAGCAATGACACCGCCATTGTTTTCCCCTTCTTTATACCCCCAGTGGGCCGCAATACCATTTTCTGCAACACGATGCATATCCTTAGTACGCAGTTGTACTTCAATGGGTACACCAAAAGGACTGAAGAGAATGGTATGCAGAGATTGATAACCATTCACTTTAGGGATCGCAATATAATCTTTGAATTTTCCCGGTATGGGTTTATACAGAGCATGGACAGCACCTAATGCTCGATAACAACTATCCACACTGTTCACCACCACACGAAAAGCATAGACATCATAAACTTCTGAAAAAGGCAGCTGCTTCGTCTGCATTTTTTGATAAATACTATAAAGGTGTTTTTCCCGTCCCAGAACCTGGCACTCAAGGCCTTCATGAAGCAGGCGATTTTTCAGAGCATCCTGAATCTTCTGGACGATAGCTTTTCGATTACCCCGTGTTTTTAATACTGATTCTTTCAGGACTCGATAACGCATGGGATAATAGGCCTTAAAACCTAAATCTTCCAATTCATGCCGAAGCACATTCATACCAAGACGATTGGCAATCGGTGCATAAACTTCCAATGTCTCCGCAGCGATACGGCGGGCTTTTTCCGGGCGCATAATACCCAGTGTACGCATATTATGGAGTCGATCGGCCAGTTTAATGAGGATAACACGAATATCCTTCACCATAGCAAGGATCATTTTACGAAAGCTTTCTGCCTTGGCTTCCAACTTATTGTCAAAGTGAATATGATTCAGTTTGGTCAAACCATCAACAATTTCAGCAACTTCCTGACCAAAAAGTGAGGCGACTTGTTCTTTATGGGTTTCTGTATCTTCGATGACATCGTGCAGGATAGCAGCAATCAGTGTTTTTTCATCCATGCGCATTTCGGCAAGGATTCGAGCAACGGCAATAGGATGGTAAATATAAGGCTCACCCGTCATTCGAGTCTGCCCTTCATGGGCTTCGGCACCAAACAAATACGCATGGTAGACTGCACTGACCTTATCTTCTTCAAGATAAGTATTCAGCATTGCACACAAATCACTGATTAGAAACAATTGGGAGAGTCCCTGTCAGACATTAATGAATGGGGTGGCCAAGCCGAAACAGCCCTGAGCTAAATACACAGCCCTGAGCTTACGGACAGCCATGAGTGGGATGTACAGCCCTGAGTTTATAACAGTTCAGACAGGGCCAATGTAAAGTTATTCTTCGCCAGTCATCTCTTGACCAACTTCTTCTACAGATGTCAGAGACGCGCCCATATGAGCCATAGCTGAGACTTCTTCCAGAATTTCAGGACCCACTTTTCCTTCAGCAATCTCTCTTAGAGCAATGACTGTCGGCTTGTCATTTTCTTCATCAACTAAAGGCTCTTGCCCATTGGCGATCTGACGAGCACGCTTAGCTGCAACCATTACTAATTCAAAACGATTTTGTACATTATCAAGACAATCTTCAACTGTCACTCGTGCCATTGGTGTTATACCCCTGAATCTTTGCAACTTATAGAATATGTTATAGTTGCTGATGTTATTTATGCAATAGAAAACCAGTCATTCTACTAAATAGGACACTGCTGCACAAGTTAAATTTAAACCTGGATTTCAGGTCAAAAGCGCTTTAATAAGATTATGGTGACGTCTGCATTGTGATGTTTGACGTAAGCGAAAAGCATAGATTAATGCTTTTAACTCTCCCAGAGCATGGGAGAATTGGTCATTAACAATTAAATATTCGAATTCATTATAATGTGATAGTTGTTCAATGGCTTCATTCATTCGATTATTAATGACCTCATCAGCATCCTGGCCTCGTTCTTTGAGACGTGATAATAGTTCATGACGTGATGGCGGTAAAATAAAGACCATTGTGCAATGCTCAAATTGCTCTTTAACCTGTTGTGCACCCTGCCAGTCAATTTCCAGAATAACATCAATGCCGGCCTTGAGTTTTTCTTTAATTTGCATTTTGGATGTACCGTAAAAATTACCAAACACTTCCGCATGTTCAATAAACTGATCATCGGCAATCATTTGCTTAAAAATATCATGTTGTATGTAATGATAGTCAACACCTTCACGCTCGCCAGGGCGCTGTGCCCGGGTAGTATAAGAAACTGAGACTTCAATCAGATCAGTTTCTTCCAGCAAGGCCTTAACCAGACTGGTTTTTCCAGCACCCGAAGGGGCACTGATAATATATAACATGCCACAATTCGTCTCAGGACTATGGTTAAACATATTTCTTCTCTTTTTAGGATTATTAGTTATTCTACATTCTGTATTTGTTCGCGCATTTGTTCTATCAGTACTTTCATATCAACAGAAGCCTGAGTCATAAGCTTTGCTATGGATTTAGAGCCTAAAGTATTTGCTTCTCTATTAAGCTCCTGCATCAGAAAATCCAGACGTCTGCCGATTGCTTCATCACTGTCCATGGTTCGGCTTATTTCATCAAGGTGGGTATCAAGACGATCAAGTTCTTCTGCGACATCAGCTTTTTGAGCGATATAAACCATTTCCTGCTCAAGACGATCATTATCCATCTCGGCTTTTAAGGTCTGTAATTTTTCTTCCAGTCTTGTTCTTTGATGTTGTAACAACTGCGGCATTTGCTTGCGTATCATACTGACTAGTTTACGCATTTCACTCACCCGCTGCGTAATCATTTGTTCCAGTGCATTGCCTTCTCTTTTTTTACCATCCAGTAATTCTTCAAGTGTCTTATCAAGTAATAAAAACAGGGATTCTTTTATTTCATCCAGTTCAATATCCTGTCTGTCCATAACACCCGGCCAGTTTAAAATATCAACGGCGTTAACCGGGGCGGCATTATAAATCAGTTTATCAATATCATGCAGAGTCTTAGCAATTTGTTCAGCCAAATCATGATTAAACGCAATAGACTGATTGTCTGTTTGCTGCAGATGCAGGCGCATCACCAAATCCAGTTTGCCACGCTTTAGTTTTTCTTTAATTCGCTCACGCAGCTTTATTTCCAAAGCCCTAAGTTCTTCAGGCATTTTTATATTCATTTCTAAAAAGCGATGATTGACACTGCGCAGTTCAATTGTCATAGCCCCGAAAGGTGATTTTTCTTCCCGACGTGCATAGGCTGTCATACTTTTAACCATAAAGACTCCATTTATTTATCACTTTCATTAATGATTGTAACATAGTCGATAGTAATTCTATGGTTATCTTACTATAATCAGAATAAGACAAAAAAAGAGTTAACAGGAATAACAGGAACTCATGGAGCACAATATATCCCCCTTACCTAACGGCACTCAGGTCGATGAATATATTATTGACAGTGTGTTGGGTGGTGGTGGATTCAGTATCGTTTATAATGCACACTTAGTCTCTGATGAAAACCTGACAGTGATCATCAAAGAATTCATGCCTAAGAAACTTGCCGTACGTATTAATGAGACCGATGTCACCAGTCTCGATCCTTCTGCCCCTGAATCCTACAATAAAGGACGTAAGCTTTTCTTTCAGGAGGCTAGTACTCTGGCCACTCTCAAGCATCCTAACATTGTTGATGTAACCAACTTTTTTCAAACTAATGGCACTGCATATATGGTCATGAAGGATGAAAAAGGTGTGAATATGCAAGATTATATTCGTAAATATAAGGGTAAACTCAGTGAAAAACTACTGAGAACAGTATTTCCCCAGTTACTATCCGGGGTAAAAATGATACACGATAAAGACTTACTTCATCTGGATATCAAACCCAGCAATATTCATTTACGTCAGGGCGGCAGGCCTCTGCTATTAGATTTTGGTGCTGTCAGAGAACAGATGAAAACTCGCTTATATGAGGCCCGCGTTGTCGCCACATCGGGATTTGCCCCCATTGAACAAGTCACCGAGCGTGGTTATATGGGGCCCTGGACTGATATATATGCCATTGGTGCAACCATGCGCAGCTGTATTGAAGGTACGCCTCCTCCCCCAGCTAACAAACGTAAAGATAATGATCCAATGAAGCCTGCTGTCGATGCATTCAAACGAAAATACAGTAAAGTACTTCTGGAAGCCATTGACTGGGCAATGGAGCCGGATCAACGCTTAAGACCTCAAAGTTGTGATGAATTATTAGCAATGCTGAAAAAAATGCCTGAGGAAAGTGAGTCTCAAACCTTATTTGATAAATTCAGTCTCAACAAACTTTCTAATGCAATGCCCTGGAATAGATCAAAGTAATCAGCGTTTAAATTAAATCACCCCTTTTTCTTTTAGAAAGCCCGCATAAGCTTTATCTGTTTTTAAAATATGCTGAATCAGCCAATCTTTTAAAAAGTGCATCACTTCTACACTAATCATAAAATCACCATTTTTTACTTTTTGCTGCAAATTTTTAACTTGTTCTATCAGTGCACTGTGTTCATTTTTATGCACTTGCGACTCTGAGTACCCGTATTGGGCAAATAATTCTTCCTCATAGCCAAAATGCTCTACTGTATAAACAGCCAGCTCGTCAAATATTTCGCTCAGCGCCTGGTTTGCCTGTCCTGACAACAATGCGTCATTCAATGCATTGATCATATTAATGAGTTTTTTATGTTGCTCATCAATTGAATTAATTCCAATACTCAATTCATCGTTCCACTGAATTAAAGGCATTATGTCCCCTTTTAAAAAAATTAGTATGCATGATTATTAAAAAAAGAAATAAAAAAATCTACCCATGAATCACCACTTTGTTAATTTTTATCATTTATCCGGGTATTATTTAGCAGAAAAATTGGGTATTTATTGAGCGAATAGCAAGATACATACAGCTTTCTATCGTTAGAATGTTATAATTCCGCTCTTAATTAAGAAAATAACAGGAAACTTATTTTATGAGCGCCAGCAGTACTAAACGCCCCAGTGGTCGTGCCAATGATGAACAACGTATGGTCAAAATCACCCGTAATTACACTAAACATGCTGAGGGTTCAGTCTTAATCGAAAGCGGTGAAACAAAAGTACTTTGTACTGCATCTGTTGAAACCAAAGTACCCGGTTTTTTGCGCGGTAAAGGCCAGGGCTGGGTAACAGCTGAATATGGTATGCTGCCACGCTCTACAGGCAGTAGAATGCGTCGTGAATCCTCTGCTGGTAAGCAAGGCGGACGTACTATGGAGATTCAGCGTTTAATTGGTCGCTCACTTCGAGCCGTTGTTGATCTGGAAGCATTAGGCGAAAATACCATTACTTTAGATTGTGATGTCATTCAGGCTGATGGCGGTACACGAACTGCATCAATTTCAGGTGCCTATGTCGCTTTAGTGGATGCCGTCAATTATATGCTGGAAAAACAAATCATTAAAAAGAATCCGCTTCATGGTCAGGTCGCTTCAATTTCAGTGGGTATTTATAATGGTGAAGCTGTTTTAGATTTAGACTACGCGGAAGATTCCAACGCCGAAACCGATATGAATATTGTCATGAATGAAGCTGGCGGCTTTATTGAAGTACAAGGAACAGCTGAAGGGCATGCTTTTCAGCCTGAGGAATTAAATGCCATGCTGGAATTAGGAAAAAAAGGCATTACCTATTTAATTGATAAACAAAATGAAGCATTAAACCTCAACTAACGATCAGGTAAAGATAATGGGATTGGATAAAAAAATTGTTTTAGCCAGTGGTAATAAAGGCAAAGTCAGAGAATTCGTTAAGATGTTTACTGATTTAGGGCTGGATATTGTACCGCAAACAGAATTGGGTGTCGGTGATGTGCCTGAAACAGGCACCACCTTTGTTGAAAATGCCATCATTAAGGCACGCTATGCCTCAGAAATCACCGGTATGCCTGCTATTGCTGATGATTCAGGTATTGAAGTTGATTATCTTAACGGTGCCCCGGGCATTTATTCCGCACGTTATTCTACACTTAATGACAGCAAAGATTATGGTGCCGGCACTACGGATGAAAATAATAATTTAAAACTTTTGGATGCCTTAAAAGATGTTGATGACGATGCACTTCGCAGCGCACGTTATCAATGTATTTTGGTCTATATGCGTCATGCGGCTGATCCCACGCCAATTATCTGCCAGGCCGCCTGGGAAGGTATTATTATGCGTGAAGAAGTGGGCGATAACGGCTTTGGCTACGATCCGCTGTTTTGGGTTCCAGAGCATAATATGTCATCAGCTCAGCTTGATCCCGATATTAAAAACGGTATGAGTCATCGTGGTAAGGCATTACGATTATTGCATGATGAATTGACCCGATTATATCAAAAGTAAGTTCTGTAGGGTGGGCACTGCCCACCCTAACAAAATGTATGAGAAAAACGTGAAACAGAACTCTCACATCTCAAATTCGCTGACCTTTCGTTCAGCTATAAAATCTGATTTTTCTGAAATACTGCGTTTCCCCTTAAATAAAACAGAATTATTTTATTTTTTTCCTTCTGCCTCCTATCCCCTCACCTTAAAGCAACTTGAGAAGCAACTGGGTACACGTCATGAATCAAACGTGATGCTTGAGAATAATCAACTAGTGGGCTTTGCTAATTTTTATAATGTCAAAAAACATCAGATTGCTTTTATTGGTAATTTAATTATAAAACCAGAAAAACGCAGACAGGGTTTAGGCAGAAAATTAGTATTATTGATGATTGAAAAGGGATTTAAGCAATTACAGCTTAAAGAAATCCATTTATCCTGTTATCAACAAAATACAGTCGCCCTGTCATTCTATAAACAAATGGGATTTAAGGCCTATGCAGAAGAAGTACGACGAGATTTTAATAATCAAGCCGTGAGTTTGATTCATCTTAAAATTAAGAATACTAATTCTAATAGTTAAGCTCTATGGTTAATCTGTAGTAACTCTGTCAGACTTCATCTGACAGTTACCCTTTTTATTATGAAAGCTTGAAAATCCTAATATTAATTGACAGAAATTCTCTGCTTAAATTAATTTAGAGAAGCGCTGTGTTTTTTCATCCGGCTTAATATAACGATCAAAGACCATACAGATATTGCGGATCAATAAGCGGCCTCTTGAAGTCACCTCAATTGAATGTTCATCCATAGTGATCAAACCATCATCAACCATGGTTTTATAGCGTTCTAATTCAGCTGAAAAATAGTCATTAAAATTAATTTTAAAGTGTTTTTCAACATCATTAAAATTCAGTTTAAAATGACAGATAAGCTGCATAATGGCTTCCCGGCGGATTAAATCATCATTGTCAATTTCGACCCCTCTGAAAACAGCCAGTTCACCCTTATCAATCTTTGCGTAGTATTCATCCATAGTGCGCACGTTTTGGGCAAAACTATTGGCAATGGTGCCAATGGAAGTAATACCTATACCCACCAGATCACAATCTGCATGAGTCGCATAGCCCTGGAAGTTTCGATATAGCTTACCATTTTTCTGAGCAATGGTGAGTTCATCATCCGGCTTGGCAAAGTGATCCATACCGATATAGACATAACCGGCATTAGTCAGTTTTTCCATGCAATGTTTAAAAATTTCCAGTTTTACCGATGCTTCCGGAAGGTCGGCTTCGTTAATACGACGTTGTGGTTTAAAGCGTTCTGGTAAATGGGCATAATTGAACACAGAGACTCGATCAGGACTGATTTCTATCAGTTCATCTAATGTCTGGTCAAAGCTTTCAACCGTTTGCAGAGGTAGACCGTAAATTAAATCAACACTAATAGATTTAAAATTTTCTTCTCTGGCTGCGGTTAATGCTGCCAGAGTTTCTTCACGACTCTGAATACGATTGACTGCTTTTTGAACGGCAGGATTAAAATCCTGAACCCCCAGACTCATACGATTAAAGCCCAGCTCTCTTAATAATTTAATGCTCTCACGACTAACTTCACGCGGGTCGATTTCAATGGAATATTCGCCTGTATCATCATCATGCAGGTTAAAGTGCTTACGGGTAACCGCCATTAACTCACGCATTTCATCATGACTGATAAAGGTCGGTGTACCGCCGCCCCAATGCAGCTGGTCTACCTTACGAGAGGGATCAAATAATTTCGCCTGCATCTCAATTTCTTTATAAACCCGCTGCAGATAAGGCGCTGCTTTTGAGCGATCTTTGGTGACAACCTTATTACAGCCGCAATAAAAACACACGGTATCACAAAATGGAATATGAAAATAAAGAGACAGTGCCTGACCGGATTGATTCGACTTTTCAGCAAATTTCTTATAGGTATCAGCCGTATATTCATCACCAAACTGCACAGCAGTCGGATAGGAAGTATAGCGAGGCCCAGCCTTGTCATACCGTTTAATGAGTTGTGGATCAAACTCAACATTTGCCATAATTAATTATCCTGATAAGCCTTGAGCCAACATGAGTGTCGCCGACTCGATACGTTTAAATAAAAGAGTTACACATTATGCCAGTTTAGGACTAAGGAAACCAGAGACTAAGGAACTGTTCCTAAATGGTATACACGGAGCATCAGAAGCTGTCATTTTTTATTTGGTGATTTTATGTCAATATGAGCCCAATAATGAATGATAGCTTCTGATGCAAATAGTAAATGAAGAATGATCACGTGGTGGAACACTTATTTAGTCTTTTTGACCATAAGGATATTTTTCATCATCAAATGAGCGCACCCATTGCGGAAAATTAACAATCATTATAATCATCACTAAACCGGTTAAAAAGGCTTCAGGATAAATCATAAGAAAAATATAGGGGGTATATTCATAAGTAATATAATCATAACTATAGGCATCACCCAGCACCATAAGCATGGAAGTCAGGTAGACACTGAGAGCCACCGTGACAGCCGCATTAATAAAGGCACCGGCAAAGAAATAGATAATAAAATGATTATTTTCTATACGTTCAACCAGAGAGAGTATAAATGAGGTGATGATCACCGGGATCACGCCCATTAAAAAGACATTAACAGCAAACACCTGCCATTCCAGTATGCCCATCATGACCAAAATCAACACTTGTATCATGATCCCCACAATAGCCAGTTGCCAGCCAAACATCAGCGTCAATAGTGTGGCACCTAAATAGTGGTATACCATGCCGGCATGAACACCTGCCTTCATATACCACATCACCATTAAAAACAGGCCGATAGCAAAAAAGATATTGTAGTTTTTTTTAAACCAGGCACCGGGAAAAGTGGAGTATATAAGATATAAGACAGGTAATAACAATAGCCATGAAATATAAAGCCATGCTTGTGGTATCAGTTCAATGGTCAGATTCATAGGAATATTTCCAAATAGCACTGTTAATAATACGTTGGTGTTATTTGTAGGGGCGCTCTTTTCTACGAGAGCATTCGCCTGTATTTGATTCTTTGACGATAAAACAGGCGAATGAATTCGCCCCTACAAATAACTCTGTTACAATTAATATATTGGGGTACTAGCTTATTTTCTCAAATAATATATCCCAGACACCATGCCCCAGACGTTCACCGCGCCGTTCAAATTTGGTGATTGGCCTATGCTCAGGGCGGGGAATGTATTCGCCATCAGCGGCACAATTACTGAAACCCGGAGCATCTTTCATTGTCCTGAGCATCTGGCGGGCGTAATGCTCCCAATCCGTTGCCATATGAAATTGTCCATGAGGCATTAATTTTTGCCTAATCAGTTGAATAAAATCATCCTGCACAATACGCCGTTTTTGATGACGGGTTTTATGCCAGGGATCAGGAAAAAACAAATAGACTGCACTCAGACTATTATCTTTGATTTGTTTTTTTAATACCTCAACGGCATCAAA
>WTAX01000549.1 GCA_013139395.1 Gammaproteobacteria bacterium
GTGATATCATGAGCACTTTTCACATAGGGATTCCCATAGGCACTTAACCAGCGACGAGCATCGGTTAATTCATCTTTATAATTGATGCCGTAAATTTTAATACCCTGCCCTGCAATCACATTAAGAAGTCGATGTTCAGCCCGACAGGATACACACCATGAAGCCCAGATATTGACCAATGATACCTGTCCTTTGAGATCTTTGTTAGTGAAGACTTTTTGTTGATCTTCTACAGTAGGGATAGAAAATTCAGGTACTGCCTTACCAATAAGCGGTGATGGTACATCACGTACATACTTTGCCTTCATTAGTCCGACAACCAGCAGCACAACTAATAAGCCAAAGATTATCAGGGGGGTCATAAATTGTTTTTTCATCAGACTTTTTTACTCTATATTTTAATTTTATATTTAGTCAGTTTGGGGAATTATAATCCGTGCTAAGGTATGCGGGTTCACCTGTATGGGGTCGCTCTAGCACATCCATGTGACGCTCATCCTCGCATCCTCGACAACTGCTCCTGCGTTGTTCTAATTACGTGCATCCATGCACTAAATGCCTCGAAAAGCCCCATCCAGACCAACCCGCATACCTTATCACTCAGTTTGTACTTTATTTGTTCTCGTGTTGTCCCAAAGCAAAGTCAAAAGAAAAGGAAAAAGTATTTTCTTATTCTTTCGCTTTTGCTTTGGGACAGCACCCTTAAAAATAAATGACATAGAAGTGTTGGGTAGACTGGCGCGTATGAATGGGGTTTGGCGAGACATGGACAGCTTCGGCATCCTGCCTCTCGCTGCATTTCCACCATCCATGGCAGTCATGTCGAGTCTAAGCGTTACATGGACGTATTCAAAGCGTCCCCAGTCATACGCGCCAGTCTGCCCGGCACGTCTTATTACTCCCAATTTTTCAATACACTATCACCAAACTAAACTTTACGCAGCCACAGCTTTCTTATTCGATACCTTCAAACGATAACGTCTATCCAGGACAGCAACAAAACCACCCAGACTCATAAGAATACAACCCAGCCAGATCCAGCGGATAAACGGTTTGTAATAAATTCTTAAACTCCAGGCACCATTGTCTAATTGCTCTGCTAATGCCACAAATAAGTCACGGAACAGACCGGCATCAATACCCGCTTCAGTCATCGGCATACCACGCACCTGATAAACTCGTTTTTCCGGTTTTAACACAGCCACTGTTTCACCCTTTTCACCAACCACACTGATGGCACCTTCATAGCCAATATAGTTAGGACCCTGATGACTCTTAGCCCCCTCAAAGGTAAACGAATAACCTCCCAAAGAGATAGTATCACCGCGTTCCATGCGTAAGTCTTTTTGTAAACTCATGGATTCAGTAAATGTCACACCGACGACAAAGACCGCAACACCAATGTGTGCCAGATTCATACCGAAAAAAGATAAAGGAATTTTCTTTAAGGCTGCGAAAGCATTACCCTTATTTCTCACTCGATCTACAAAACTCATAATAACACTCGAAACAATAAGCGTGGCCAGACCAATGCTGATTGAAACCATCATCGAGCCTTTTTCAAGCAGGAGCATTGAAAAACCTACAGCAAAAGCAACAAATACAGGAATAATCATGTGTTTAGCAACACGAGAAAAATTATCACCCTTCCAGCGCATCAATGGTGCCATTGACATAATAACCAATGCAGGCAACATAATAGGTACAAACACTGCGTTGAAATACGGTTTGCCAACGGATAATTTACCCAGATCAATAAGCTGATCTAATAGTGGATACAAGGTACCTAATAAAACCATGGCACAGGCAACAGTCAATAGAATATTACCCAACAGCATAAAGGTGTCTTTAGAGAACAGATTAAAGTAACCACCACCTTTCATTGATGGGCCTCTAATGGCATAAAGTGTTAAAGAACCACCAATCACCAGAACAAGGAAGGCTAAAATAAACGAACCCCGGGTCGGATCAGATGCAAAGGCATGTACAGAGACCAGGACACCGGAGCGAACCAGGAACGTACCCAGCAAGCTTAAAGAAAAAGCAAGGAGTGATAATAAAACAGTCCAGCTTTTAAATGCACCACGTTTTTCAGTGATTATCAATGAATGCAATAAAGCAGTAGCAACCAGCCAGGGCATAAATGAAGCATTTTCAACCGGATCCCAGAACCACCAGCCACCCCAGCCCAATTCATAATAGGCCCACCAGCTGCCTAAAGCGATACCCAGAGTTAGAAATACCCAGGCAATAACCGTCCAGGGACGAGACCAGCGTGCCCATGCTGAATCAAGCTGACCAGAAATCAATCCGGCAATGGTAATACTAAAGACAACAGAGAGACCAACATAGCCCATATAGAGCATAGGCGGGTGAATCACCAGACCAAAATCCTGTAATAAAGGATTCAAATCTTTACCATCTAAAGCAGCAGGGAAAAGGCGTTCAAAAGGATTTGAAGTAAATATGATGAATAATAAGAAACCAATACTCAACATGCCCATCACAGACAGAACTCTGGAAGTCATGGACAGAGGTAAACTCTTACTAAAAAAGGCCACCGCCATGGTCCAGCCGGAGAGGATCAGCAGCCACAATAAAAAGGAGCCCTCATGGGCTCCCCAAACGGCTGAGATTTTAAACATCATCGGCAGGGCTGAATTCGAATTGGCAGCCACATAGCGTACTGAAAAATCATCAATAGTAAACGAATAGGCCAGTGCAGCAAAAGACACTGAAATTAAAAAGAATTGAGCAACCACCGCATAGCGGGAAAACTGCATTAATTGAAGGTTGTTTTTATGAGCGCCGATCATGGGTAGACCAGCAAGAATAATCGAAACTGCCAGGGCAATTGCCAGGGAAATATTCCCAATCTCAGGGATCATTGTGCTTTTTCTCCTGAAGCGGCCGCTTCGGCAGATTTAACCATCGCTTCTTTGCCTTCTACATGTGCCTTGTCCAATGCGTCCTGAACTTCTGGCGGCATATAATTCTCATCATGTTTAGCCAGTACTTCTTCAGCAATAAAATGGGCTATTTTACCTTTAGGTCTATCAATAGTGCTGCCATCTAATTTACCAGTCGCAACAATACCCTGCCCTTCACGAAATAAATCCGGCAAGATCCCAACATAAGTGACCGCAATGGTTTCAGCATTATCAGTAATATCAAAATGAATGGTCATACCATCTTTTTCGCGCTTAACACTGCCATCAGTGACCAGACCTCCCAAACGAAAAGAATGACCGACAGGTGCTTCACCCGCTTTTACCTGAGTGGGACTAAAAAAGTATAACAGGTTTTGATCAAGTGCTTTAAGTCCTAATGTTACTGCTGCACCAACACCCGCTAATATAAGGAATACCAGTATCAGACGATTTTTACGTTTTGGGTTCATTGTTTCTCCTCATTATGGGCATCACGACGATATTTCATCGCTAATTCTTTAAAAATACTTTTCTTATCCATCAGTGGTTTGATAGCAACATAGCCCATAAGAACAAGTGCAAGCCCATAAGATGACCAGACATAGGCTCCATATTTACCCATTTGTAACATTTCCAGCATTTTTTAACTCTTTGTTTTTAGCAGTTCTAATTAATTTTTTGTTAACTATTTTCTTTTACTATCTCTTTAACCCAGCGATTATTTTGCTCAGCATATAAGACTTTATTTCGTGCTCTTATTAAGACCACAGTAGCGTAATAAAGTTTAAAACCCAGTGCCATTAATAATAAAGGAATTAACATCGAAATATGAATAGAGGGTTTATCAAACTTTGTAACCGTTGCACCCTGATGTAAAGTATTCCACCACTCCACTGAATAATGAATAATGGGAATATTAATGACGCCGACAATGGCTAAAATCGCACAGGCTCTGGCCGCAGCTCTGGGATCTTCAATAGCAGATTCCAGTGCCATATAACCTAAATAAAGAAACAGAAGGATCAGCTCAGCAGTCAGGCGAGCATCCCAGACCCACCAGGCACCCCACATAGGCTTGCCCCAGATGGAACCTGTCACTAATGCCAGAAAAGTAAATGCTGCACCAATCGGTGCACTGCTGCTGGCAATCACATCAGCCAGTTTGATTTTCCAAATCAGTCCAATGGCTCCGGCAGTTGCCATTACCATATAGATAAACATGGACATCCAGGCTGCGGGTACATGAACAAAGATGATCCGATAGCTGTCTCCTTGCTGATAATCAACTGGAGCAAAAAACAAACCATCAATGCTGCCGACAATGATTAAAATAGCAGCAAGCCAGCCTAACCAGGGGATTAATTTTCCGGAAATACGATAAAAATGTTTAGGAGAAGCAAAGTGATAAATAAACTTCATCACTGGATTGCTCTTAGCATTTGTTTTAGGTTTAACTACAGCGTTCATTATTCGAGACTCACTCTTAATGCGGCAGAAGTGGCAATAGGTGCCAGCGTTATACAAAAGATTAAAAATGCAGCCAGAAAATACAGTTGTCCGCTAATAGACAGGCCAGCCATACTACTTCCTACTGCATTGGAAGAAAAAATTAAAACAGGAATATAAAGAGGCAGTACTAACAATGACAACAGCATACCCCCTCTTTTTAATGCCACAACCAGCGCCATACCAATAGCACCAATTAAGCTCAGGATAGGTGTCCCTAATAACAAAGTAATCATTAAAGTCTCTATTGCGTCATTACTTAAAAACATCACCGTACCCAGCAAGGGAGAGAAAATGATGATAGGAAAGCCGGTGATCAGCCAATGAACAATAATTTTGCCCAACACTAAAATAGACAATGGATATTCACTCAGTAACATTAACTCCAGAGTACCGTCATCAAAATCAGAGCGAAATAAGGAATCTAAAGACAGCATGGATGCCAATAAGGCTGCTACCCAGATAATACCGGGGCCAATTTCAGCCAGTGTTTGTTTCTCAGGGCTAATACCCAGAGGGAAGAGTGTGACAACAATAACGAAGAAAAACAGCGGGTTAAGTATTTCGCTCTTATGTCTGAACGCCAGGCGTAAATCCCGTTTTACCAAACTAAAAAAAGCATTATACAATTTTACTACCCTGAACCACTGATAAGTTAAAAGATGTTAACGAAGATAAGCAATTTATTTTACATGGTTCTGTAACGAACTCAATCATAATTCTCATATTTTTATTCTGTACAAACATAGACTTATTTATCATATGGTAATATTGGACAGGATTAATAACTAAAAGTTGCATCTAAAATTGTCAATCTGACACTCGACTGTTTTAAGTCCCTTAGAATATCTGAGCGAATACTTTGCGGAACATCACTAATACCGCTGCTGCCCGCAGTAATTCTAGCTTGTCGCGGCTTGATTAATTCAATAGTTAATGATGAATTCCCTGAAGCTTCTGTGGTCAAAATAGCCAATCGTGCTTTCATTAAATGCTTAGATTTATGAGAATTTTTTGCCACTAATAATTTAAATGGGGTTGATGAATCAGCATTCACTGCCAATTGGTAAGTGCAGTTATTGAGTTTTTTTAGATAATTGCGGTTAATAAATTCCAGTGGAAAATCCTGTTGTTCTTCCTGACATTCAATCTGCTCAATAGATGATTCAAGCACAACATCAAATACATTTTTATCTTTCTCAAGATGCACTATTAATTCCTGAGGCGTATAGGTTGGACTGGTGACCAGGATCTTATATTGTCCCACATTGAGTTTCATACCCTTTTTATAAGCTCGCTTCATACCGATAATTTTAATAAGCGCCTTTTCAGGCTCCGTATTAATCGTCAATTTTACTCGTTCTTTCATTCTGGAAAAAACCCTATTTTATAAGGGATTACCCTAGATAAGTTATCCAACACGTCAGCATTATTCATTTACTATTCGCATCAGAACCTGTCACTCATTATTTGGTGATTTTATGCCAATATGAGCCCAATAATGAGTGACAGGTTCTGATGCTCCGTGTATACCATTTAGGAACATATTTAGCGTAAGCAATCATATTTCTCAGGCATAATATAAAATTATAGCCGCTCACGTTACCGAGAGTAATTTATTTATTATCCCGTCTACTGAGCACTTAATAAATTAAGTGTTATATACCAAATCTTTGGCATTCCCATACTAAGGGGACATGATTATAGTTCATAGAGAGTAATAAACTAATTAATTAATTCACCTGAGGGTAATTGAAGATATCGGGTTGTGCAGTTTTCAAGTGTCACATCCTGATGTGTCGTGAGTAGAACCATTCCACCATCATTCACATGCTCCTGAATCACCTGTAAGAAATAATCAATACCAATCACATCCAATGAAGTGAATGGCTCATCCAAAATCCATAATTTGGCTTTGGAAAGTATTGCCTGTGCTATCGCCACCCGACGCTTTTGACCCGCAGAGAGCTGATTGCAATACATTTCTTCAAAGCCATACAAGCCTACTTTTTCTAAGACATCGAGGATCTGCTGCTCAGTACAGGGTTTGCTGAACTCACAGTAGCTGTGAATATTTTCAATGGGTGTCAACTCCAGTTTTATACCCAGTTTATGCCCCATAAAGGCAATTTGTTCATTATATTCACTGCGGTATTTGCGACAATTATAACCTTCGAAGTAAACATCACCACTGACAGGCAATGCAAGACCAGCCAGAATTCTTAATAAACTGGTTTTCCCGGTACCATTTTCCCCTTTTATATGAAGAATTTCTCCAGGAGAGAGTTCAAAACTCAGTTCATTAAATAATTCACGATAACCTCTTTCACAAGTCAATTGGTTAACGCTGAGTCCTGTAGAGCTGGTATTTTCTGCTATCATTTTTGACAAACTGCTTGTTAGTTAGTGTTCATCCGTTTATTCTGCTTTTAGCCTCCCCCTTCTTTAGAAGGGGGGTTGCAAATCAACAACTTAACCCCCTCAGTCCCCCTTTGAAAAAGGGGGAAGAAAAAGAAACAGCTATTTACGGATGAACACCAGTTAATATATGTAGGGTTTTGGCTAATACCTGACGTATCTTAGTCAACTTGCTTGTTATTCGCAAATTCAGGTTTAAGAGATTTAGCCAAGTCACTGTTTTATTGGGCTGTTTTATATTACTAGAAAAAAAGTTTTACACAATATAAATAAGCTATACATATCAATTTACCCAGCTTAATCAGAGTTTACTTAAATAGATATGTTGTCAATAGTAATTATAAACCTTTTTATATCCTATTGTTTTACCTGGACTTATTTTTTAATTTTTTGTGTGTTCATTTTGTAATCAATTTGTAACATATGTCTATAACAACACGCTTTCAGCATCTTACCCAAAGTTTATTCACAGACTTATCCACAGGCTCTGTGAATAAATAGCTTTAGTCAAATATGGGCAATTCAGAGGGTTCAATAACGATAAGTTTATGGCCCACTTTTAGCTGATTATCATTGATATAATTTAACTTATGCAGCAGGTTCTGACCAAAAAAGACTTTATTGTTCATTTTTCGAAACTGAGACAATGTCTGTAAAGGCTCACGGCTTTCTTTTTCACCACTGGCTGGATTAATCGTTGTGATCACACAACGAGAACAGGGCTTAACAGCATAAAATTCAATTTGCTCAATTTTAAAATGCCCGAAGCCATCCTCAGCATAAGGTTCACAACCTGAAACAACAATATTGGGACGAAAACGACTCATTGTTAAATCAATATCAACCCGGCTGTTTAAATCCTCTAACGAGGCTTCACTAATGATCAGATTAGGAAAGCCGTCAGAAAAACTGGCAATATCATCAGCCTGAGAATAATCAGGATCAACCGGACGCAAAGTCTTGTCCGGCATATAAACCAGCTGGCAGTCTACATCAAGAAATTCACTAAACCAATTATCTATTGCCGTATTAATATGGTGTGCTGTGATCTGATCATCCCAGCAAGTCACCTCAACTTCATCATATAATTCTATCTGGGGATCCGGATAGGGGATAATCAGAGTGGGCATATCAGGCGCTCTGATAGCCAAACCAAAATCCGATAGTTCTGGTTCAATTAAAGTCATTCGAGGATATTGTCGCTGGGTGATAAAGCGATTTTCTTTATCAACCAGCATCCAACGTCGATCATACTGAAAGCCTCTTTTTTCCAATAGAACTGAATCTAATGAAATGCCGCTCAGTGATTTTATTGGATAAATCCAAAGTTGCGAAACAACAACATCTGACATAATGCTTATCCTCAGGGACTTCTAATATTTTTTAATTGATGAAGGATAACATTCGGGCAAACATAAAGAAAAGAGGCTGTAAAAAATTTAAAATATTTTTAAAAAAAGACTAGCATTTTTTTTTCAGTTCCCTATAATATGCACCACTTCGGAGCGGTAGTTCAGCTGGTTAGAATACCTGCCTGTCACGCAGGGGGTCGCGGGTTCGAGTCCCGTCCGTTCCGCCATTATTTTTTCTTCATTTCCATATTGAATTTTCTTCTATTCATCTACAGATAAAGAGTTCTATATTACTTAACAGCAATTGTGATTTCATGGCAATTAAATTACTCACTTTTGATTTAGATGATACTCTCTGGCCTTGTATGATCACCATCATGCGCACTGAAGAGCAGCTCCACCAGTGGTTTATCAAACATCACCCCGGCATTTCCAGCCTATATTCAATTAAACAATTACGTCAAAAACGTCAGCAATTAGCAAAAAAACATCAGCATATTGCCCACGATTTAACCGCACTAAGAAAAAAATCCTTTTTAGAATTAGCCGTAGAGATGAATTATTCTCCCGAAAAAGAGCAGCAGTTTATTCAGGATGCATTTGAACTTTATATTTTAGAACGAAATAAAGTCAGCTTATATGATGATGTTATTCCTACTTTAGAAATCTTAAGCACTAAGTACCAATTAGGTGCTGTCACCAACGGTAATGCCGATATCTATCGAATTGGTCTTGGACACTTATTTAAATTTTCCTGGTCTGCTGCGGATGCCGGTCAGCAAAAGCCCCACCCTATTGTATTTGACTCATTAATGGATAAGTACAATCTAAAACCTACTGAGATTATTCATATTGGCGATGATCCCATCAGTGATATAGAAGGTGCCCGGCAATCAGGGATTCGTGCCATC
>WTAX01000103.1 GCA_013139395.1 Gammaproteobacteria bacterium
TTTATATCAAAAAGTTGTTATGACACGTTAGTAACAATAAACACTGTCTGTAATGATAAATTGCAGATACTCAATAAACTTCTCTAGTCTGCATAACAAATAGAATAGACATTATTAGAGAAAAACCCTTATTAAACCATGCTTAGGAGGCAAACATGGCTAGAATAGTCATTCTAGGAGCCGGTGCAGCCGGTCATACAGCGGCCAGACATCTTGGTCGCGTATTAAAAAAAGAGCATAAGATCATTGTCGTTACACCCAATAGTAAATGGAACTGGATACCTTCTAATATATGGGTGGGTGTGGGTGAAATGACTCCTGATCAAGTGACCTTTGAATTGGCGCCTGTCTATAAAAAACTCGGTGTTGAATATTGTCAGGCTAAGGCGCTTGCCATTCATCCAGAAGGTGGAGAAGCAAGTGAAACACCCTATGTGGATATTGAATATACTGGCCCGGACAATATGGGGGAGGCCGGAACGGTTGAATATGACTATCTTATTAATGCTACTGGTCCAAAGCTTAATTTTGCTGCGACTGAAGGTTTAGGACCTGACGGCTTTACCGCATCTGTATGTACCGCTCAACATGCGGTCGAAGCTAATGAATGGCTGCAAAAAGAAATTGCAGAGATGAAAGCAGGCAAGACAAAAAGTATTGTTATTGGTACAGGTCATGGCATGTGTACCTGTCAGGGTGCTGCTTTTGAATACATCTATAACGTGGAACATATCCTGCGTGAAGAAGGTGTGCGTGATAAGGCTAGTCTTACCTGGATAAGTAATGAATATGAGCTGGGTGATTTTGGTATGGGTGGCGTTCATATTAAGCGCGGTGGTTATATCACTAATGGTAAAGTCTTTGCTGAATCACTAATGGTTGAAAGGGGTATTAAATGGATCACCCGAGCACATGTGTCAAAAATAGAAAAAGGCAAGATTCATTATGAGACTCTGGATGGTGAAATTAACGAACTTGAGTTTGACTTCTCAATGCTGATTCCTCCCTTTGCCGGGGTGGGTCTTAAGTCATATAATAAACAAGGTGAGGACATTACCGATACTATGTTTGCACCTAATGCTTTGATGAAAGTGGATGGTGATTATACTGCACGTCCTTATGATGAATGGAGTGCGGCGGATTGGCCTAAGACTTATCAGACACCATTATATAATAATATCTTTGCAGCGGGTATTGCCTTTGCACCACCGCATTTAATTAGTAAGCCAATGCAAAGTCCTAATGGTACACCGATTAACCCTACACCACCAAGAACAGGCATGCCTTCATCAAATATTGGCAAGGCGATTGCGTTGAGTATTCGTGATATGCTTAATGGTGCAGATAGTCCTACTCATACGGCTTCAATGGCAGAAATGGGCGCAGCCTGTGTTGCTTCTACAGGAATGCATGTTTTTAAAGGTACAGCGGCATCCATGACTGTTTTTCCTGTGGTACCTGATTATGAACGTTATCCGGTCTATGGACGTGATATGACCCTGACCAGTGGTGAAGTTGGCCTGGCCGGACATTGGGTAAAACATTTTTTACATCACATGTTTTTGTATCAGGCTCAATTGAAGCCCGGCTGGACAATGATACCAGACTGATTTTAGCTTAGACTTTTTTATTTTAGATTTTAGAGAAGGAGAATATTAATGGGTAAAAATAAAGAACCGTATCAGCAGCATTATTATCCCCCTGTACCTACGGGGTTCACAAAATATGCTCGTACTTCAATTATTTGGCAGCTTTATCGTTTTGCAGTCATTAATTATAAAATGTATAAGTTAATGACAAAATCACATAAATAGAAATTCAGGGCCTGGAAAATTTATTATTTCCAGAGCCCTTATGTTATTGTAACTATTAGTATAACATTCATACAGTGCCGGGCTTTTTTTGACAGGTACTCCCAGTTCTGTAGGGCAGGCTAATGTAATATAATGGCTATACATAAAGAAAAACGAAAATTAATTTACTCAGCTCAACAGCTATTTGATATTATCGCTGATGTAGAGCGTTATCCGGAATTCTTACCACTGTGGCAAGAGGTTCATGTGTCTAAACTTCCCCAGACAACGAGTGAACACTATTGTTATTCTACTCTTCAAACAATTCAACTCGGACCTGTAAAAAAGCGTTTTTCTACTAAAACTCAGTTATATCCATTTAAGCGTATTCATATCCAGTCATCAGACCCCTTATTTCAAACATTTAATATGAACTGGTTATTTACCCCTGATAATAATAATCAATGTACAATTGAATTTAGCCTTAATTGTGTGGCTGCTTCATTATTTCTCAGACCTGTTTTTGATGCAGTATTGCTGCAAATGGCGCAGAGTATTGTTTCAGCTTTTGAAAACAGAGCCCAATTTATTTATGGTAACAAACGTAAACTAAGAGAATAAAAGCTGACTTATATGGAAAAACAACTGACAAAACCATCAATTTCGGTAATTATCCCTGCTTATAATGAAGAAGAGTTTATTGAAAAAACATTGAAATCTGTATTTTCGTGCGTATCAGAGTATGTAGGCCATGTTGAAATAATAGTGGTTGACAATAATTCGAAAGATAATACCGGTGAAATTGCTGCATCAATGGGAGCTAAGGTGGTTTTTGAACCCAAAAATCAAATTGCCCGTGCAAGAAATGCAGGTGCTGAACAAGCAATGGGAGATTATCTGGTTTTTGTTGATGCCGATACTCTGTTAGAGGGAGATATTTTAGATAAAGTATCAGACAATCTCAGTAGTGGTGA
>WTAX01000320.1 GCA_013139395.1 Gammaproteobacteria bacterium
TAAAAGCTCAAAAAAGAGGGTGCCGAGTCCAAACAAAAACAGCAATACCAGAGCACGTTTAATCATGCTTATCTCCCCGAACCCTGCCCAGAACAAAGAAAAACAGGAAGGTTGTTAAGCCGCTGCCAATAGCCGCTTCTGTCATGGCCACATCAGGAGCGGCAAAAAACAGAAACATCACTGATGCCAGCAGACTCACTAAACCTGCTGCAAGTATCGCTATGGAAATTTGTTCCACTTGTATTGCAACGAAAGCAGCACCGATCATCGCAGCTGCAAATAACAGAGTCAGTGCCGGCATTAATTCAATCATGATTTTTCCTCTATACCTTTGTCAGAAAGCGTTTTTTCAGAAGGAAGTTTTTCTGGCATATCTTGTTCTGATAAAGAATCAGCAAGTAAATCAACACTTGTTTTTGGCGACGTCTCAATACCACGACGATGGGCGGCACGAGCAAGCACCTGTGAAGAAAGCGGATTAGTAAAAAGCAGAAATAAACCAATCAGCAGCAATTTAAATCCCCATTCAGGATGCAAAAAAGCTGTGCCGGCAAGAATCAATATCGTACCCAGTGTCGTCGTCTTGGCTCCCGCCTGAATACGATTGAAAAGATCGGGCATACGCCAGAGTCCCAGACCGCCTAATAACAGAAAAGCAGCACCGGCAACCAACAGCAGCCCACCTGTCATATCAAGCAATGATTCCATTAAAAACGTCCCTCAAGATAGCGGGCAATAGCAATCACACCGAGAAAGGAAAGCAAGGCATAAACCAGGGCGACATCAAGATAAATACCCCGTTCTTCAATCAGTGCACTAAGGACAATAAAAGTAATTGAGACCACGGTCAGAACATCAAAAGCAATCACCCGGTCAAATGTGGACGGCCCCTTAATAAAGCGAAGTAATGCGAATAGAAATGCAATACCTGTCAGTAAAGCAGCAAAAGCAATCAGTGTTTCAACCATACATCACCTCAAGATAAGATTCGAAGCCGGCAACAATCTGAGCTGTTGCCTCATCAATATCTGTTGATTCCACAGTAACACAGTGAACATAAATCCATTCACCATCAATTTCCATTGTCAAAGTTCCTGGGGTGAGTGTGATGGAATTAGCCAGCATCAGCCTTCCCATTCTACTCTTTAGTTTTGTGCGTACTTTAACAATACCCGGTTTGATTGGTAATGAAGGTGAGAGAACAATAGCAGCAAGTCTGAAATTTGCCTTAATCAGTTCTTTAAAGAAATAAATATAATAGAGTATGCCTGCAGCAAAGGCTTGCGGTGTAGCGCGAAACTCAGTAAAAAAAGACAGGCCGCTGCAAAATAAAACGGTGATGATAAGCGAAACTAGAATACCAATAATAAGACTATCAGCAGCTAATGTTCCGTTTAGCATTATCCAAAAAAGTAACAGCGTCGCAAACAGCACAGCTCTATCACGCATTTTAGGTTTTAATTCAGTTTTACTAGACAACAACGACTCTCCATATCAGACCAATTAAACTATAGTGAATTCTTTAAGGCAGGACAAACAGAAATTGGGGCAACATTGTAAAATCATCACCTGATTAAAAAAGATTATAATTTTACAATGTTACAAATTTATTACAACCTAATTCAATTTTCTATCTTACTCATTTGAGCTGTTCTATGATTTGTTATTGGGCATAGCGAATTGGAATGGCTGTATTAAACCTTCGATAATTTTTTCATCCCGCTTATAGATATCTTTAAAGAACAGTACTTCACCATCCTCATTTAAATGTGCTGTAAAATAAAGTAATAATACCGGTACTGTTTGAGGTAAATTTACATTTTGCAGTTTGCCCGAATCCAGGATTTCTTTAAATCGGGCTTGATTCCATTGTTTACTGTCTTTTAACAGGAGTTCAACTAATTCAAAAGGGTTTTCAATACGAATACAGCCTGAGCTAAAAGCCCGCTCCGTCTTTTTAAAATTAGCCTTACTGGGCGTATCATGCAGATAGACCAAGTGTTTATTTGGGAACATAATTTTAATTCGCCCCAGAGCATTTGCTGGCCCCGGGTCCTGTCGTATCATATAGGGAAAACCTTTTGCTGATATTGAAGACCAGTTTATATTTTCCGGATTAATAATATTTCCTTTAAAATCAAGCACACTCATATTTTTCTTTTTTAAATAGCCTCGATCTCGTTTTATTTCTGGTAAAACATCTTCGTGCAAAATCGTTGGTGGTACCGTCCAGGAAGGATTAAAAACCAGGTAGTTTATATCACTTCTAAATATCGGTGTTTTTCGATATTCTTTACCCACCTGAGCACGTGATGACCAAACCAGTTTATTATCTTTAACATAATAAACTTTAAAACCAGCAATATTAACGAGAACAAACTCTTCCTCTATATTCTGCTTAACCCATCGAATGCGCTCAAGATTAGCTCGAATTTGATCAATACGCTGAGCCACTGGAATATTCATCATTTCCAGTGTTGCTTTTCCTATAAGACCATCTGCATCTATATTATGGCGTTGTTGAAAATGTTTAACGCCAGCTTCAATAGATGCATCATAAATATGAGCAGCCGGATTAATAGTCGTCTTTTTAAGATCACCAGTGGCATATAAACGCGCTGTAATTTGCGGCATTCTGCTGTCTGTCATTCCGGGTTTTATCGTTGCCCCTGAGGGCACTGACTGCCAACCTCCAGCCTGCTGTATTTGACGATACTGAGCCAGAGCCTTAATTAATCCCTGATAAAAAGGGCCTATATTAATACTCTGTTTAAGAAACTTTTTTAGTCTTGTGTCTGACTGCAGTATATAGTTAATTTTAGCGACTGGATCTTTAGTCAAAAAATCACGCCTTAAATTCCAGTCTGCATCAAGATGAGCAGGAACAACTTTACCAAAGGTTAAATGATAGCTTAAGCGAAGTACCGCATCCGTTAATAAAATGTCTAATTGAGCCTCTTGTATATCCGACTGTTTTAATCCCTTCTTTAGACGCGTAGTTAATTCAGTCAAATGATAATCACCAGGAACCAGTCCCTGTTGGTCACTTTCATTAATTGCTTTAAGCAACGTTTTAACTAATGATTTTTTTTGCCACAACAATTTATATTGATTATATTGATAGGTATCCCTGACAAAATCAGCCAGAGCGATTTCACTCTGACCAATCATTAATTTACTATTTTCTGTACTTTGTAATTGTTGTTTAAGGACATTTTGTTGTTCAGCGTTAACACTACTTTGCAGTATAATCAAAGCAAACAAAACCAGTACAACGCAGTTCACAAAAAATCGTATTGTCGGTATCATTTTTCTCATTTTTTGGATAAAATTTAATGGCTTATGGTCAATAATAAACAGGTGAAATTTATAATAGTGGAACTTTTTACACTAAAATTGGTTTAAGATGAATTCAAAGAAACTCTATAGAACAACTATAATAGCAGGCCTATGTTAAAACAAATACAATCATTAAGTAATAATAACCAAGCCATACAAATATCTAAACGTATTTTTACCTTTGGTGCTTTAACATTACCTTTTTCAGCTGCAGCATTTGCTAAAAAGATGAGCAGTAGAAGTCAGCGTGAACTGTCTTTTTATCATACTCACACTGGCAATAAATTATCCATTATCTATCATGATGGTGAATCACATCTTACACCTGCTTTGCATAAAATTAATCAGTTTCTTGGTGATTTTCGTACCGGAGAGATTCATGACATTGATACTCATTTACTGGATGCACTTTATCTATTACAACAAAAAACGGGAGTTGAAAAACACTTTGAAGTTATTTCTGGCTATCGTTCCCCAAAAACCAATGTAAGTCTTCGCAGCAAAAGTAATGGTGTGGCTAAACGCAGCTTACATATGCAGGGCAAGGCAATTGATATTCGCTTAAACGGTGTCAATACTAAAATATTACGAGATACAGCTATAGCAATGAAAGTGGGTGGTGTCGGGTATTATCATCGCTCTGACTTTATTCACCTGGATACCGGCAGAGTACGTTACTGGTAAATTTCATTTTATTAACTCTGCTCTCATTATCACGATTTATGTTATGCTAAACTAGCGGTTAAACTGATAATTTCACTCACTATAATAAGCATAATTAAATGAATACGATGAAGGCTTTAGTAAAGAAACACGCCAAAGAAGGTCTATGGCTGGAAGAAGTACCAGTCCCTGAAGTAGGCAATAATGATGTTCTGGTAAAAATTCATAAAACAGCCATTTGCGGCACAGACATACACATTTACAACTGGGATGCCTGGGCACAAAAGACCATACCGGTTCCGATGACCATTGGTCATGAGTTTGCCGGTGAAATTGTTGAACTTGGGGCTAATGTCACTGAGTTGAATATCGGCGATATTGTTTCCGGCGAAGGACATATCGTCTGTGAGCGCTGTCGAAATTGTCTGGCAGGCAGGCGTCACCTTTGCCCCAATACTATCGGCATTGGCGTTAATCGTACCGGCTGTTTTGCTGAATATTTATCCATCCCTGCTAAAAATGTCTTCCGTCCTAATTGTAAAATCCCGACCGAAGTACTGGCCTGTTTTGATCCCTATGGTAATGCCGTTCACACAGCACTCTCCTTTAATATGGTTGGCGAAGATGTGTTAATTACCGGTGCCGGTCCTATTGGTATTATGGCCGCAATGGTTGCTGCACATTCCGGTGCACGAAATATTGTTATTACCGATCTAAACCAGTACCGACTGGATTTAGTAAAAACAATCGTGCCCAAAGCCATTCCTCTCAATGTTAATGACGGGCCAATTTCTAAGGACTTTATGCGCAGCCTGGGCATACTTGAAGGTTTTGATGTCGGTATGGAAATGTCTGGTTCACCACAGGCATTCAGAGATATGTTAAGCAATATGATCAATGGCGGAAAAATTGCTATGCTGGCGATTATGCCTGAAGGCACAGGCATCGATTGGGATCAGGTGGTTTTCAAAGGACTCTTTATTAAAGGAATTTATGGTCGCGAGATTTTTGAAACCTGGTATAAAGGTACCATGATGGTACAAAGTGGTATTCCATTAGAGAAAATTATTACTCACCGATACCACTATACTGACTTCCAGAAAGGCTTTGATGTCATGCGTACCGGTCACTCAGGTAAGGTTATTCTAAGTTGGGATTAAGTCGTTAATAACATCTATTCAGTGTATATTTCTTAATTACTGCGGTTAAGCCTATGGTCACTTATTTTTCTAACTTTGACTTTCTGTTACGAGATGTCGCTACGCTCAAACAATCAAAGCCAGAAAAATAAGCAACCACAGGCTTTTTGTAAATAATACGCTGAAGAGTTACAAAAGTTTTTGCTATATATATTCTACAATAGGATCATATTATGAGCTTCAAAAGTGCAAAAGAAAGTCTGGCCAATGATCTGGCTGAAATCAAAGCAGCCGGTTTATGGAAAACTGAACGAGTCATCGCCTCGGAGCAAAAAAATGATATCACTCTTGCTGACGGCAGTGAGGTTATCAATATGTGTGCTAATAATTATCTGGGTTTAGCAAACAATCCTGAAGTCATTCAGGCGGCAAAAGACAGTTATGATCAATGGGGATTTGGACTTTCTTCGGTACGTTTTATCTGCGGCACACAGACTATTCATAAAACCCTGGAAGACAAGGTAAGCCATTTTCTTGGTATGGAAGATACCATTTTATATGCTGCCTGTTTTGATGCTAATACCGGGTTATTTGAGACAATTTTAAGCAAAGAAGATGCTATTATTTCTGACGAATTAAACCATGCCTCAATTATTGATGGTGTACGTTTATGTAAAGCCGCCCGTTACCGTTATAAAAATAATGATATGAGCGATCTTGAAGCACAATTAAAAGAGGCTAAAGAATCCGGTGCCCGAAGAATTTTGATTACCACTGATGGTGTATTTTCCATGGATGGTACTGTGGCACAATTGGATAAAATCTGTGATCTGGCCGATAAATATGATGCCATGGTACATCATGATGATTGTCATGCTGTGGGTTTTATGGGCAAAACCGGCCGAGGCATACATGAATATCATGGCGTAATGGATCGTGTGGATATAATTACCGGTACATTTGGTAAAGCTTTAGGCGGTGCCTCTGGGGGTTACACCTCCGGTCGAAAAGAAATCATAGATATGCTGCGTCAGCGCTCTCGCCCTTACCTCTTTTCAAACACTCTGGCTCCGGCAATTTGTGCAGCCACAATCAAAGTACTTGAAATGCTGAGCGCTTCAACAGAACTGCGCGATCGTCTGGAAGAAAACACACGTTATTTTCGTGCCGGAATGAAACAGGCTGGTTTTGATATTGCCCCTGGTGATCACCCCATAGTGCCTGTCATGTTGGGTGATGCTGTATTAGCACAAAAAATGTCACAAAAATTACTGGAACACGGTATTTATGCTATAGGCTTCTTCTTTCCTGTGGTACCAAAAGGCAAAGCGAGGATCCGTACACAAATTTCAGCTGCTCACACAAAAGAAGATTTAGATAAAGCCATTGCAGCCTTTGCCAGTACTTATAAGGAATTAACGACTGCCAACTAACAATATATTTAATTCTTATTACGTATAAGCCGTAATAATTCACGTATCGATACGAACAGATTAAAAAAATGATTCCTTTAAAATAAACACATACTTAATAAAAATATTAAGAAAAATTAAAAAGGAACTATTATCATGAAAACTTTAAAAACATTATTAACATCTGTTCTTTTCACTTTAGTGGCAATGACCGGTATTGCTCAAGCTGAACCACGTTCTGACAATGAACTATATGACATTATTCACCCTGAATCAGCGGATATTTTTAATATTGGGGATTATAGAACAAGTTCAACTGTCGGCATTATCAGCTTAAGAGATGATCATAATAAAAATTCTGTCTGGAGTTATGAGTTTGAGCAATATGTTGATCCTGCAGATTTTCAAACTAATAGACTTAACAGCGTTGCAGATGTCAATCACTATATGGGAAGTAAGCCTACTGCAGCAGGTTCAAGCCAACATGAAGTCTTTATCTACAATGAAAATGCTGGTGAGTATCAGTTACAATAAAAATCATTCATAAATACCCCTAAAGCCATCTCATTGCAGATGGCTTTTTTTTCACAACCTCAATTAATACAAATATTCATTTATCCTAAATAATAGAAACACTGCTAAACAAGTATAAATAAACCCTCTACCATGGTGATTAATCAACAAAAATGCTTTATTATTTACTTAAAGAAGTTATAAGAAATTCATCAGGGATTAATACCACTCATGCATAGCACTCCAGAGCAAAGACAATATAGTCGGCTTAGCGTTAATTTTTCTGTCAGTATTGAATTAGCAAATCAAAAACGCATTAAGGGTACTGCTGTCAATATAGGTCAGGGTGGTATGTTGCTAAGTGGTGTGTCCGGTGCATCATTATCCAAGCTGGAAGATGTTAATATACACCTGCCTCTTAATCATAATCGAAATAGTTTTGTTATTGCAGCCAAAGTAACGCGCATCGAAGGGAACCAGGTTGGTTTGTTTTTTTATTCTGATCCCAGTGAATATCTACAAGAATCTCTCAATTAGTAGCATCCTATGGAATAATTGAGGATAATAGCACTTCAGTTATTTTGTAATACTCATACGTTTCATCTGGTAAGGACTCAATATGGAAATTTCCCATAAAAGTGTATTAATTTTTACTCTTTTTTTTCTACTTTTCAGTACACTATTTTTCAGTACAACGGCATCTGCAAAAGTACAATACGTCAGCGATGAATTAGTCATTAATATGCGTTCAGGTAAAGGTAATAGTTTCAAAATTATTAAAATAATAAAAAGTGGTACACCTCTTACTATTCTTGAACAAGATTCTGGTTATACCCGTGCAAAAACCCCGCAAGGAGTCAAGGGCTGGGTATTAAGTCGTTTTCTTATCAATACTCCCGCCGCACGTGCTTTGTTGGCCGAAGCCCAACAAAATGTTGCCCAGATGAAAGAAAAATATGATGCTATGGACTCTGAACTTAATGCCATAAAAACTGAGCGTGATACTCTCAGCAGTTCTGAAAAAAAATTACTCTCTAATAAAGAAATTTTAAATGTTGAATTAGCAAAACTGAAAAAAATTGCCGCTCGGCCCATGCAGCTTGAAGCTGAAAACGACCAACTTAGGAATGAACTGGTTAAAATTGAAGCCGAAAACCGTCTTCTAAAACAAGAATATCAAACACTTGAAGATAATAGTGATCAGGAATGGTTTATGACTGGAGCAGGGGTTTTATTTGGCGGTATGATTCTAGGCTTAATTTTCCCAAAACTTCGTTCAGGACAGAAAAAAGCTAACTGGAACAGGCTGTAAGAAAAGAAGTTTGTAAGTTAATAAGTTAATAAGTTGTTAAGTTTATATGTTAATACGTAAATACCTAATAACTTAACAACTCAAAAATACTTTGCTTCATTTAATAGTTCCCTCAGGAGTTCAATAACATCATCTCCCAGAGAATCAAAACAGAGGCCAATATATTCATTACAGATATGGGCGACTTCCGCCTGAATTATCGTCGACATACTGCATTGTTCTCTTGAAGCAACAAAACAAATAGCCAGCTTTTCATTTTCTTTAAAAGAATAAGAGTTCGGCTCAATAGCACAGCCCAATAAACTCATATTGATAATTCGAGATTCCAGCCTGAGATTAGTCACTTTTATAGGCGACACAAACACTTCAAGATTAATAGGATGTCTGGGATGTTCCCGACGTTCAATTACAGCTACTGTTGACATAATCCCTCCAATAGTATTTGTTATTTTGCTTCACCTACTACATATTGTGGTACAAAATAATTAAACGACCAGTTTTATAATTAAAACTGGTCGTTTTTCAGGTTAAAACTTTCTTTTTAACTGCGAAACATCTCTCACCGCACCCCGTGATGCTGATGTGGTCATAGCGGCATAAGCCTGTAGTGCCTGACTCACATGACGAACCCGATTGCCCGGCTGCCAGGCATTATCACCTTTGGCTTCCATGGTTTTTCTGCGCTGTTCTAATTCGGCATCACTGACTTTAACATCAATTTTACGATTGGGGATATCAATAGCAATTAAATCACCTTCTTCAATCAGACCAATGGCACCTCCTTCTGCGGCTTCAGGTGAAGCATGCCCAATGGACAAACCGGATGTTCCCCCCGAAAAACGACCGTCAGTTAATAGTGCACAGGCCTTACCCAAACCTTTAGATTTTAAATAACTGGTTGGATAGAGCATTTCCTGCATACCTGGACCACCACGAGGACCTTCATAACGAATAATAACCACATCACCCGCTTTAATTTGATTATCTAAAATTGCAGCAACGGCTGAATCCTGACTCTCAAATATTCGTGCCGGGCCAGTAAAGCATAGAATGGAATCATCCACTCCGGCAGTTTTAACCACGCAACCATCTATGGCAATATTGCCATAAAGGACAGCTAAACCGCCATCCTGACTATAAGCATGCTCCTTATTTCGGATACAGCCTTCATTACGATCATCATCCAGACTTGGCCAGCGCTTGGACTGACTAAATGCCTCTTGAGTAGGAACACCGCCTGGTCCTGCCATGAACATTTGTCTAACATCATCATTTTCAGAAACCGTAATATCATAATGATTAATAGCATCAGCCATTGAATCACTATGAACCATCTTAACGTCAGTATTCAATAAACCTGCTCTGGATAATTCACCCAAAATAGCCATAACACCACCGGCACGGTGAACATCTTCCATATGGTATTTTTGTGTACTGGGTGCAACCTTACATAAGTTCGGTACTTTTCTGGAAAGTCTGTCAATATCATCCATAGTAAAAGGTATTTTACCTTCTTGAGCGGCTGCCAGAAGATGCAATATGGTGTTAGTTGAACCGCCCATCGCAATATCAAGGCTCATGGCATTTTCAAATGCTTCAAAATTAGCAATATTGCGCGGCAAAACTGATTCATCATCCTGTTCATAATAGCGTTTAGCCAAATCAACAATTCGACGCCCTGCTTCTAGAAACAATTCTTTTCTATCAGCATGAGTGGCCAGTAATGAACCATTACCCGGTAAAGATAAACCCAGAGCCTCAGTTAAACAGTTCATGGAGTTTGCTGTAAACATACCCGAACAGGAGCCGCAGGTCGGACAGGCAGAGCGCTCCATAATATCAGTATCAGCATCACTGACTTTATCATCCACCGCGG
>WTAX01000049.1 GCA_013139395.1 Gammaproteobacteria bacterium
GCTAATGGATTATTTGGGAAACTCTATGGCGATAAAGGCTATGTTTCTAATGTATTAAAAAGTAAATTGTTTGATCAGGATGTTGAATTCATTACGAACGTCAGAAAAAACATGAAGCCAAGAGCGATTGCCTTGTGGGATAAGATAATGTTAAGTAAGCGTTTTATTATTGAAACTGTGAATGAGCAATTAAAAAATATTACACAAATTGAGCATTCACGTCATAGAAGCCCCAATGGCTTTATGTTGAATTTAATAGGTTCTCTGATTGCCTACTGTCATAAGAAAGACAAACCAACAATCAGAATTGATGAGAGTGAAATGAAAACTCTCTGTACTATTTAAAAAATAATGGTTTGGATTCTTATCCAGATCTCAGGTTAACTTAGTAAACAATGACCTCTTAATGAACAGTCTGGGGTGTAAAGTTCAAGACAAGGAAATAAAGCGACTGGTTGGAAAATAGTAATTGTACATTCAAGGATAGATAGTCCAAATCTTGCTATACTAATAGTTATAAAAGTCGCTGATGCTGCAAAATTGAACAAACCCTGAATAATGTCTGGATACAAAATATTAAAACAAACACTATGAACAGAATTACTTGTACTGACACAAATTATAATGTCCATGAGCCTGTTAATAAACTTTGTGTCCAGACAATAAATATTGTTTATATGTTCTTCTTTACATTCATTTTATTGACCAGTGTAGAAGTGGTTTGTGCACGAGAAAGTCTGAATGTTCCATCACATAAATTAGATCTGACAGAAAAGCGTATTCCTCCCGGTTTCACCTCTGATACACACAAAACAAAGTTGCCACTCACATCAGAGGAAAAGGCCTGGCTGGCGGAGCATAATACCGTCAGGGTCGCACTTTTTCCCATTGCGCCATATCAGTTCAAAAATAATGGGGTGGTCACTGGATACCAGGTCGATGTACTCAAAGCCATGCTTGAAAAAGCAGGACTTGAGCCTGAATTTTCATTAGGTCCCCTGGTGGAGGTGCTGGAAGCTTTTAAAGAACATGATGCCGACATTGCACTCAACTATATGAAGACTGAGCAACGTAGTCGTCATTTGTTGTTCTCGAAAAATACCTTCGAGATACAGATGGCCACCTTCGCTCAGGCAAAAAAGCATGATTTAGATTCTATTGAGGCATTGAAGAACCAGCGTATTGCCTCGTATAAGGGCTATGGTTTTGAGCCCACTTTAAAACGTCATTTTCCTGAGTCAAATATCATACAAGCGGATGATATCATGGGTATGTTGCGTCTTGTAGCCACGGGTAAAGCGGATGCTGCGATACAGGAGATCAATACCGGCGAATTTATATTGCACAAGAACTATCTTCATAACGTCATCAATCATGGGGAATTTCTTGCCAGCGGAGAATCAAGGATGAAGGTATCTAAATATGTTGTTAGAAATGATTTGCCGCAGCTTTTGTCTATTCTCGATAAGGCCTATGCCGCCATCGCTCCTTCAGAGAAACAAAGAATATGGAAAAAATGGTTTTCCAGTGATATGCTGACAATTTCCAAACACACCATTCATTTTACACCGCAAGAACAGGCCTGGTTAGCACATAATTATACCGTCAAGGTTCGAGTAGCCGATCATAAGCCCTATTTGGCTCTTATCGATGGAAAACCTGAGGGCATCGCCGTTGATTTCATCAACGAGATTTCAGAACGTACTGGAGTTAAATTTCATTTTGTTATAAATTCCCCATCTTTTTCAGTCGATCTTAAAAGGCTAATCGATCATACAGGGCCTGATGTGATCTCATCGTTAATGCCTACTTTAGAACGGCAAAAGTATATTCTGTTTACAAAAGCTTATAAATCCTCACCTCGATTTATTTTTACCCGTGATGATGCCCCCTTTATTTCCTCGATTGGAGACCTGTCTGGTAAAGAAGTCTCCGTGGTAAAAGACTATGTTGTCCATAATTACCTTGCTGAGAATTACCCAAATATCAATCTGCAACTCTATAATTACAATAAAGATGCGCTTATAGCGGTTTCTTCGGGAAAGGCTTTTGCTTTTATCGGTGACATAATATCAGTGCCTCACATGATCAATGAATATGGATTAAAAAATCTTAAGACAGCTGCTCCAAGTGGTTTGCCTGAACACATTACCACCATGGGAATACGGAATGACTGGCCTGAATTACGGAGTATTATGAATAAGGGACTTGCTGCTATACCGGCAGCAGACAGGGATGCAATTATCAACAAATGGTCTTCGGTCAGGTTTGAGCATGGAATCAGTCCTAAAGATGTCTTGATAGGGTTTATGGTTGTTGTCATAGTCGTTTCAGGCATCATATTGCTGTTTGTATTTTGGAACAAAAGCCTGAAAAAACAGGTGCAGGAGCGTACAGGTGAATTGACAGTTGAAATTCATGAGCGCATACAGGCCGAGGAGGCCACACGAATTTCGGAAGAACGCTTCAAACAGGTGGCGAATAATGCACATGAATGGGTCTGGGAAGTCGATGTCGAGGGCTTGTATACCTATTCAAGCCCGATCGTAGAAAAGATTCTCGGCTATACGCCTGAGGAGATTGTGGGCAAGAAGCATTTCTACGACCTGTTCTGTCCCGAACAATGCGAGGTCCAGAAAGAGTCTGCTTTTAGTATACTTCGTCACAAGCAAACGTTTGTTTTGTTCGAGAATGTGAATGTCCATAAGAGCGGGAAGCTCGTATGTCTTTTAACGAGTGGCATGCCGATTCTCGACAAGCAGGGTGAACTTTGTGGATATCGCGGTACCGATACTGATATCACCGAACTAAAACAAGCTGAAGAAGCACTCACCAAAAGTGAGTTGAAGTATCGTGAGCTGGTTGATAATTCTTTGGTAGGAGTTTTTATCACTGATATGACGGGTCAATTTATTTTTGTCAATGATGCGATGGTGCAGATGTATGATTTCGATAGTATTGAACAAATGGAGGCCACGACCACCCTTACCATCTGGGCTGATATTAAAGACCGTGAGCAGATGCTGGAGGCTCTCAAAAAGCATGGCAGGGTGGATGGTTTTGAAGCCAAAACCTTCACTCATACAGGCCGATGCATCTATGTGTTGTTTTCGGCAAAACTGAAAAATAATTTTATTTCAGGCATGGTGATGGATATCACCGAACGTAAGCAAAACGAAGATAAAATTAAAAAAAATCAGGAGCGACTTAAAGCGTTAGCACTTAAGCTAACCATAGTTGAAGAGAAACAAAGGAGCATATTTGCTACTGAACTACACGATAATATCGGCCAATCACTGGTTTTTTCCCGTATGCAATTAGCTAATTTAAGGAAACATATATCTCAGGAAAAAGTACAGGAATTAGTTGACGAACTCTCCCAGTTAATATTGCAGATGATTCAGGATACAAAAGAGCTGGTTTTTGGTCTGAGCTCACCTCTGCTGTATGAAATCGGTTTGCCAGCCGCAATAGCTCAATGGCTGAGTGAACAAATTGCTCAGAAGCACGGTCTTGAAACAGAAATAATTGATCACAGCCAGAAAAAAATTCAAAATAAAGAAATGAGATTGATTTTATTTCGTAATGTTCGGGAATTACTCACCAATGTCGTCAAACATGCCCATGCAAAGAAAGTTACTGTGTTTTTGGAAGACAGCGAAGATAACGTAAAAATTATTATTCAGGATGATGGTCGGGGTTTTGTTGTTGATGATCAGGAAAAAATAGTCAGTTCCAAAGCCTGCTTTGGAATTTTTAGTGTTCAGCAAAGAATGTATGATGTGGGTGGTACGCTGCACATTGAATCTGAACCTGGAAAGGGGACTCGGGTAATATTAACGGCACCGTTTACTTTGTAATTTTGCTCTCACCTTTTAAGCTTGGCTAAGGGCTAT
>WTAX01000338.1 GCA_013139395.1 Gammaproteobacteria bacterium
GCTAAGGCGCCACATTGTCTGAGCACCTGAAAAAATATCCAGGGGTTATCATCGGCCAATGCTTTTTCAACTTCCTGCCAGACACGTTCAGCCACCAGAGCATCCACTTCATCATGTTCTACCAGGCATTGCATCATAACCATCGTTTCATCAGCAATGGTGAAACCATAATCAGCAAAGCGTGCAGCAAATCGTGCCACTCTTAGTACGCGTAATGGATCTTCAGCAAAGGCGGGAGAGACGTGTCTTAAAATACGTTTTTCAAGATCAGCAATCCCCTGATAGGGATCATAGAGAACACCCTGATCATCTTCAGCAATGGCATTGATGGTCAGATCACGGCGCAGCAAATCATCTTCAAGGGTCACACCAGCATCAGCATGAAACTCAAAGCCATGATAGCCTTTGGCTACTTTTCGCTCCGTTCGTGCTAAAGCATACTCATCATGAGTCTGAGGATGTAAAAAGACGGGGAAATCTTTACCTACTGGCGTATAGCCTTCTGCCAGCATCTCTTCTACAGTGGCACCCACAACAACATAGTCATGATCCACTACTTTTCTTTTTAACAGCTTATCTCTGACAGCACCACCGACTTTATAAATTTTCATAACTATTCATAATTATTCATTCTGCATACTCATGTCCTAAGAATGAGATCTTATGTCAAAAAATATCACAATGGAATAGTTATTCAGGCTATTTACAGAATATATTACAAAAACATTAACGTTTTGACTTTTTTCTCAAATAATCCATCTGACCTGCAAAATCTTTGCCTGCCAGATATTGCGGCACAATACTTTCAATACTCTGTAATTTAAGATCCAGCTCACTCACTGTTTCACTCTGCTCTGAATTAGAACAAACACTGTCAAGCAGCATACTCTTGTAATTGTCCAGAGTAATAGGCGCACCGGGGAATAGCCCCATAAACATTGCCAGGGGTTTGGAAAAGAAATTATTCAGAGGAATAATGGCGTAATGGTTATCAATTTGTTGTGCGGTATAACTCACTAATTCTCGTAAAGAGAAGGACTCAGGACCACATAAGTTATAGTTTTTCCCATAGGTTTCAGGCTTATTAATACTATTAATAAAGGCATCAACAACATCACCGACATAGATAGGAGCAAAACGGGCATTAGCACAAGTCAGGGGGAAATAACCGGGCATAATATTCAATAATCGGGCAAAGCGATTAAAGAAGCTATCCCCTGCACCAAAAATAACCGAGGGAGAAAAAGTGGTGATATTAATCCCTTCTATCTCAAGCAGCGCTTTCTGAGCACGACCTTTGGAGCGCAGATATTCACTAGAAGCCTTTTCATCTGCATTCAGAGCACTCATATGCAATAATCTGGGTGTGCCTACTGCCCTGGTCGCTTCTGCAATTCTTAGCGCCACTTTTTCATGAACATGCGCAAAAGAATTCTTGCCTTGTGGATTCAGAACACCTACCAGATTAATGACTACATCATAGGTATCTATCTGACGTTCCAGTATTTTATTACCAAAAAAATCAATACTGGTAATTTTAACTGTCGGCAAAGTTCTTAAATGACGATGGCGCTCAGGTCTGCGTGTAATGACTTTAATCGAATGCCCCAGACTCACTAGTTTAGTGATCAGATGAGTTCCGACAAAACCGGTTCCACCAATAACACAAATCTTCAATGTTCTATCCTTTTTCAACTTGATTACTACCCGCTGCAAAATAATATCATTTCATTGTTAAATGAATCACTATTAAGCGCCAGACTTTTAGAGTATATTTCTTATTCCAGCAATAATTGTTAGGGCTAATCATTATTAGTATTTAATTATATTATAATACACAAAGAACTTTAAATTTTCAATCAGATAAAACCCTAACACAGAATAAAGTAGAGTAAAAAACAATTTTCAACTCTACCTTATTACATAAATTGATATTATATGAAGTCAGCCCATACATTGGAATATTATGTTTAATCAATCCTTTAGTCTATCTCTATTCCCAAGAATTGAATTTGGTTCCGGCACGATTGAACGTTTGCCAGAAAAAATTAATCTCTATGGTCGTCGTATTCTACTGATCACCGGCAGCAAGTCCTTCTATCAAACAGCACACTGGAACAAGCTCATAGATCAACTTGAACAGCAGAAAATTCAATGGTTTCATACAACGATTAGCGGTGAACCCTCTCCTGAAACTATTGATGCCGCAGTTAAACAGTTTTCTCAAGAAAATATTCAATGTGTCGTTGCTATTGGCGGCGGTAGTGCCCTGGACAGCGGCAAAGCCATCAGTGGTTTATTACTCAGTGGTGATTCTGTTATGGATTATCTCGAAGGTGTCGGTGCAGGAAAGCATTACAGCGGTCCGGCGATTCCTTTTATTGCCGTGCCGACTACAGCAGGCACGGGCAGTGAAGCCACTAAAAATTCAGTATTAAGTGACCTTGATGGCAGCAATGAAAAGGGTGATAAGGGCTATAAAAAATCATTTCGCAATGAGCAATTAATCCCTCAATATGCCATTATCGATCCCGATCTTCTGGAAAATTGCCCTAAAGCTCTTATTGCAGCCAATGGTATGGATGCCTTAACACAATTGATGGAATCCTATTTGTCCACAAAAGCCAATCCATTTACTGATGCACTTGCGCTAAGCGGCATAGAATCTGTCCGTGATAGTTTATTATTCTGGTATCATTCTGACGTAAATAAACAGACTGAAGATGTAAAGCAAGCCCGAGCTAAAATGGCCTACGCTGCATTAATTTCCGGCATCA
>WTAX01000333.1 GCA_013139395.1 Gammaproteobacteria bacterium
ATAATTTACTTATTTAAATTATAATATCGACTATAATAATTTAAATAGTTTCATGGCAAAGGACAGGCTATGAAAAATCCCTCATAAATAATGATTAAGCAGAGAAGACTCAACTATGGCTGAAAAAGCACGGGCTGAAAAATCAATGACTGAAAAATCAATTCAGGAGCAAAGCCTCGAAGATTTATATGCGGAAGCACATGAACACACGATTAATGTCGGTGATGTTAAAATCCATGCTAAGCGAATGGGTGGAAAATTCAGAAATTTAAAATGGGCTTCTAATTTTTTATGGCTTATCTTTTTTATTGGTCCCTATTTACGTTTAGGTGAGCGCCAGGCCGTTTTACTTGATATTCCTAATCGTCAATTCCATATTTTTAATCTGACACTATTACCACAAGATTTGTGGATGCTGTCATTTTTGCTGCTGTTTTTTGCCATTTTACTGGCCGTTGTAACCGCACTGGCTGGCCGGGTCTGGTGTGGTTTTTTCTGTTTTCAAACCGTCTGGACGGATGTCTTTACCTGGATCGAAGATAAGCTCGAAGGCACTCCGGCAAAGCGCAGAAAGTTAGAAAAGTCACCCTGGAATGCGGCTAAAATTATTGTTCGGGCTAAAAAATATTCACTATGGTTTCTGATAGCATTTTTAACAGGTGTCAGCTTTACCGCATGGTTTACTGATGCTTATGATTTATGGGTGGATTTATTTACCCTGAATGCGTCTTCTACAGTTTATATCACGGTATCCATGTTTATTGTCGGCACCGTATTCCTGGCAGGTTTCCTGCGTGAGCAAACCTGTTTCTGGCTGTGTCCTTATGCACGTATTCAGGCCGTTATGATTGATGATACATCCATTGTTCCCAGTTATGATGTGTCAAGAGGTGAGAAGCGTGGTCGTTTAGTAAAAGGTAAGGCTGCATCTGAAGATCAGGGCGATTGTGTTGACTGTAACCAGTGTGTTGCAGTATGCCCCACTGGTGTTGATATCAGAGGTGGTCAGCAGGAAGGTTGTATCATGTGCGGTTTATGTATTGATGCCTGTGATGCGGTTATGGAAAAAATCAATAAACCGACGGGCTTGATCAAGTATGCATCATGGGACGGTATTATGGGTAAGGAAGAGAAGCCTTTGCTCAAACGTCCCAGAGTCTGGGTTTATAGTGCTATTTTATTAATTTCAATATTAGGTGTTGTTATCGGTCTTAGTAGTATGGAATCACTGGAGCTTAAAGTACTTCATGCCAGACAGCCTTTATTTGTGGTACAAAGTGATGGCACCATTCAAAATCGATTCACCTTGAAAGTGCTTAATAAAATGAATGAAGACTTGAAAGTGACTATTTCAGTCAATGATGATAAGTTTAAAGGCTTGATAATGATTGGCGCTGAAAAAGAAGTGGTTGCAGCTCATGGTACGGTAACAGCGGTCACTATTTTTGTTAAAGTGCCGAGAAAGAATCTGACAGAGAAATCTCAGCCTATTACCTTCAATGTTGAAGCTAAAGATGCTGAAGGAACACTCTATCACAGTAAGCGTGAAAGTGTCTTTATCGGTCCTAAGCGCTAATAATAATCTTATAGCCCTCCCTTTGCTGAGTAAATCTGCTCATAGAGGGAGTGCATCAAACACTGTAAACATTCCTTTATTCCCCAAAAGATAAAGTTTATATATAATACTTAATTTTAAAATAGGTTAACTCTGTGTCTAATACAAATCCCGCTGCTTCTGATACACAACACTGGTATAAAAGCCCGTTATTACTTGGCTGGTTATTTTTGGTTCTGACTGCGATGGCGGGTACTATTTATATGGTGATACAGGCCAATAGCGGGTTTCCAGGCTTAGTGGTTGAAGATTTTTACGAACGCGGCCAGGATTATGAAGAAAATATCCAAAAGAAACTGAAAAATAATGAGAAGTGGGATACTGAGTTTAAAATATCTGCTGTTCATCAGAATAAACCCGTTACCATTAATTTTACCATCAAAGATAAAGCCGGAGTATTAAGTTCGGTTGAGAAAATAACCTTGTTTGCCTATCGTCTATCTGATGCAAAACAAGATTTTTCAGTACCGATGACACTGACTGAAGATAAAACAAGTTACCAGACAACGATGACCTTTGCCAGTAAAGGTAAATGGGACTTATTGGCAAGCGCAGTGATTGACGGCATAGAAGTAAATTATGCCAAAAAAATCTTTGTGAAAGACTAAGTGACTAAAACATACGACAATAAAGCACCTGAATATTGTGATCATTGCCATTTGCCGTTACCTGAGAACCTGGAAAAAGATGAACAAATAAGTTCCACTATCAATGGTCAGCAAATGCACTTTTGTTGTCATGGCTGTCAGACAGTCTGTGAAACCATTTATGGTGCCGGTATGGGTGGTTTTTATCGAAGAACCCTCGAAGGTGAAACATTACAGCCGCCGCCTGAAATTGATAGTCAACTAGAAGTTTACGACCTGGATGATGTGCAGCGTGAGTATGTCGATGATTTAGGTGATAGTCGTGAAATTCATCTCTTAGTTGAAGGTATTCACTGTGCGGCCTGTGTCTGGCTCATTGAGCGACGACTTAATGCTGAGGCTGGTGTCATTGATGCTGTGGTCAATCTAAGCGCCAGAAAACTTCGTCTAAAGTGGGATAATCGGGAAATAAAGCTGTCACAGCTGATGCATTATCTTGGGCAAATCGGTTATGCCGCAGTACCCTTTGATCCCGAAGCTGCGGAAGGGCAGATAAAAAGACAAAATCGACAATTGCTGTTCCGTTTGTCCTTTGCCGGCTTTGCAGCGATGAATCTCATGTGGATCTCTATTGCTCTGTATGCCGGAGCTGATGAAGGTAAATATAAAGAATTATTTTATTGGCTGGGTCTTGGTCTTTCAACCCCAACCTTACTCTATTCCGGTTATCCTTTTTATCGCGGGGCCATTACCGGTCTTGTCAATCGTCATCTGACTATGGATCTGCCTATTGCCATAGGCGCAAGCATTACCTATCTCTACTCATGCTATGTGGTGATCGGCGGCTCTGAAATTGCTCACGTTTATTTTGATACGGTTGTTAATTTTATCTTTGTCATATTGACAGGGCGTTATCTGGAAGCAATGTCTAAACGTCTGGCGGTACAGTCAACACAGCGTTTACTTGATCTGCAGCCTAAAATTGCCACCTTAATACAGGATGGTGAGACCTCAATTGTACCCGTCAGCGTGATTAAAGAAACTGATCTGATATTGGTTAAGGCAGGTGAGAAAATACCTGTTGATGGTGTGATCATTAAAGGCGAAGGTGTTATCGACGAGTCCATGTTGACCGGTGAGTTTTTACCTGTGGCAAAGTTTATGGATGATAAAGTTTCCGCAGGAACAACCAATAAAGATGGTGTACTGACCATACAAGTGAGTGAAACACTAAAAAATACCGCATTAGGAAAAATTATCCATCTGGTTGATGAAGCGCAGTCAACTAAAGCACCGATTCAATGTACAGCGGATCGAATTATTCCCTGGT
>WTAX01000531.1 GCA_013139395.1 Gammaproteobacteria bacterium
TGACTATAGTATTTTTACCTTTTTTTCACATAAAAATTCTGAGAACACAAAACAGGCATCAGAAGTCGCACAGGTTTCTGTTATAATCTGCATGATTTCGACTATAATCATGTTTGGTGCTTTAGGAACATCAGATTTACCTGTATTAAAAGCGATTGGCTTAACTGCATCTTTAGGTGCTGCCTATGCTTTTTTATTAACCTATTTCTCTTTCAAGTCTGGCTAAAGGCTTTTAATAAATTTGACTAAACAAAACCATAATCAAAAGAAGACACGCACAAATTCAGCAGCGCTGTTGCTCTCTCACTTTACTCTGACCACGGCTATCGGTTGCGGTATCAAAGAGAATCTGGAGGCCTTAAAAAATGAAACCACTGGATTACGCAGCAATGATTTTCTTGATGTCGATTTAGAGACCTATATCGGACGAGTTTCAGCGATTGAAGAGCAGCAATTACCAGCCGCCTTATCTGATTACCAGTGCCGCAATAATCAACTGGCCTATTTAGCATTACAGCAAGACGACTTTAATAGCGTTATTGAACAGGCAAAAAACCGTTATGGTGCGCATCGATTAGGTATTTTTTTAGGGACATCAACATCAGGCATTTTAAGCTCAGAGCTGGCGTACCAGACAGAGAGCTTCCGCTCTACCGGCCAATTACCTGACACCTTTCATTTTAGAGAACAGCACAATAGCTTTTCTATCGCAGAATTTGTACGCAACTTATATCAACTAAAGGGCCCTGCTCAGGTAGTATCAACTGCTTGTTCTTCCAGTGCTAAAGTATTTGCCTGTGCGGCAAGATATATTGAGCTGGGACTCTGTGATGCAGCAATTGTCGGTGGTGTTGACAGTTTATGTCTCACCACCTTATACGGTTTTAATTCACTGGAATTAGTGGCAAAAGAAGTTTGTCGCCCGGCCGATGAAAATCGTCAGGGACTGTCAATTGGTGAAGCCGCGGCTTTTATTCTATTGGAAAAACCTGATCCTCTTTCAGCTCAAAGCACTAAAGACAGAAGTAATCAACAAACACCCGTTTACTTACAAGGCTATGGTGAAAGCTCCGATGCTTATCATATGTCTTCGCCCCACCCGGAAGGTCTTGGTGCCTTGCAGGCAATGCAGGAGGCATTGCAAAGTGCTGATCTGACAGCCTCAGACATCGACTATGTGAACTTACATGGCACAGCTACAGCAATGAATGATCAGATGGAAGATAAGGCACTTGCACAACTATTCAGTAAACCGATTTCCTGTAGTTCTACCAAGGGCTGGACTGGCCATACTTTGGGTGCTTCCGGCGCTGTAGAGGCCATTTACAGCGCCTTATGCATCCAATATAACTTTATGCCTAAAAGTTTAAACACTCTCTGTGTTGATCCTGCACTGACACAAAACATCCTTGACCAGACTCAGTATTCAACAGTAAACACTGTAGCCAGTAATTCATTTGGTTTTGGTGGTAATAATTGCTGTCTGATTTTGGGAGAGCAGGTATGATAGTTTACTTAAAATCAGTGGGTATCGTTGCACCAGGAATCGCTAATTGGCACGAAGCGATTAATGTATTCACTCAGACTAAGCAGTATTTCCCTACCCCTGTTGAAAAAAAGCTGGCGACAATATTACCGCCTAATGAACGCAGACGTGCCACACGAGTCACTCAACTTGCAATGTATGCTGCCCAGCAGGCGGATACTCCTGAGCAAAATGACAGCTCATTAAATCAGTGTTTACAGGTATTCTGCAGTTCTAATGGTGATATCACCACATTTCATCAAATCAGTCAGGCACTGGCTATGGATGGACGTCCTGTGTCCCCAACTCGTTTTCATAATTCAGTACACAATGCACCAGCAGGCTACTGGTCTATTGCAAGCCAGTCGAAAACACCCAGTACCAGTATTACTGCTTATTCCGATAGTTTTTCTACCGGCTTACTTGAAGCTGCAGTACAACTTAATGCCAGTGACAATAAACAGCATCGGGATTGTTTACTGGTTTGTTATGATGAAATACCTGCTGAACCCTTTCAGCCTCAAATACAAATTACCGCTGAGTTTGCCTGTGCCTTAAGATTAAGTTTAAACAGTGATAATGCACTTGCCTGTATGAACATACAAATAGACCATCAGTGTCAGCCTTTAACAGCATTGTCAGATCCTGCAATAGAACAGCTAAGACAAGCAAACCCGCAGGCAGTCGCATTACCCTTACTTAATGCTATTGCCCGGCAAGACAATAAAAAAATACTATTACCTTATTTTGAACAGGGTTTAGAAATCAGCTTATCAGCACTTGCAGCAAACCAGGAATAAATATTATGAGCTCACTGACTGATTCAACACTTCTTAATTCAGATCTAAACCATCAGGAGATTGAACAACGTTTACCTCATGCCGGGAAAATGAGCCTCTTAGATAAAGTCACTCATGCTGATCTGCTGACATTAAGCGCATCAGCAGTCAGTCATCTCAATAGCGATAATCCCCTGCGATTTAATAACAAACTGTCCAGCATCAACGGGATTGAATACGCTGCTCAGGCAATGGCCGTACACGGCTTTCTTTTGTCAGAATTAAAACAGACAGAAGCTTCTACACAGACAGGTTACATTGCAACCGTTCGTAATATTGATATTTTTACCCCATTTTTTCCCGAAACTGAATCCGTCATTAAAATTGAAGTCGAGCAGCTAATGAGCGATACGAATGGTTTTACCTATCAATTTCATATTGGTGATGAGAAAAAAGTATTAATTTCAGGTAAGATAACTGTTTTTTTAATTCATACTTAATTTAAGCACCCTATTATGAAATATGCTCTTGTTACTGGCGGCAGTGGTGAAATAGGTCAGGCAATATGCCAACGCCTTGCGAGCGATGGTCATCACGTCATTATTCATGCTCATCACAATATAGAAAAAGCCCGTTTGCTTGCCGGGCAATTAATCAAAGATGGCTATTCTGCCCATGCAGTCCAGTTTGATCTCACTGATTTTGAACAAACCTCTGCGATCTTAAATGAACTGATACAAGATCATCCTATTCAGATAATCGTTCACAATGCCGGAATTCATCATGATGCTCCCCTGGCCGGTATGCAAAAACAACAATGGGATGATGTGATTAATGTATCATTACATGGTTTTTTTAATGTCACTCAGCCAATCATGCTGCCTATGATGAAAACCCGTTGGGGTAGAGTCATTGCCATCAGTTCTATCGCAGGCATTACCGGCAATCGGGGTCAGGCCAATTATGCTGCAGCCAAATCCGGTCTAAGCGGTGCCTGTAAATCATTATCCATTGAATTAGCTTCAAGAGGAATTACGGCTAACGTTGTGGCTCCGGGAATTATAAAAACAGCCATGAGTGAAGCCAGTTTTCCTGCTGAAAAAATTAAACAAATGGTTCCTATGCAACGTGCAGGCAAAGCTAGTGAAGTCGCTTCTCTGGTGAGTTTTCTGGCTTCTGATGAAGCCGCTTATATCTCAGGTCAGGTGATTTCCATTAATGGCGGTATGGTGTGAACAACACAACAATGAAACAACTCAAGTGGATGGTTCTAATCCCTGCTTACAATGAAGAAGCAACGATCAAAACATTGATTGAGGCCGTCTTGAAACAGCAGCCAAAAAAATTAATTGTCGTCAATGATGCTTCAAAAGACAGCACCTCATCCATTTTATACGCAATGCAGAATAACCTGTCATTCAGCATTATAGAAAATAGTTATAATCAGGGAAAAGCTCGTAGTCTATGGTCTGGATTTGAACAAGCTATTGAACAGGAAATGGATGTGGTGATCACCATGGATGGTGATGGTCAACATAGAGCGGAGGACATCCCGTCATTGTTAGAAAAGCACTTACAGCATCCTGATAATTTAGTGATTGGTGCCCGGGAAAGAAACCTGAAGACTCAGCCTGTCGGGAGATTTTTAGCTAATCGTTTTGCTAATTTCTGGATCTCATGGGCAGCAGGTTATGGTGTTCAGGATAGCCAGTCAGGGTTTCGTCTCTATCCCGTCAAGCTGCTGAAAAAACTGCTGCCATTAAAGGATAATAGTGAAGGCTTTGTCTTTGAAAGTGAAGTTATTATTGAAGCGGCCTGGCAGGGTCATTATACCAGCGTAGTCAGTATCCCAACCATTTACCACAAAAATCGCAGAGCCAGTCATTTTGAACCCTGGCAGGATATTAAAAAAATCACCAAAATGGTAGCTCGGCGCTTAGTAATAACGCATTTTAACTTAAAGGATTTGTTTGCCGCAATCACCAACAAACCCCCTCGCACAGTTTCTTCTCGCAGCAGAAAACACTAAATAAGTGTCCTAAAATGGTGAGCATTATTCATTTACTATTCGCATCAGAACCTGTCATTCATTATTGGGCTCATATTGGCATAAAATCACCGAATAATAAATGACAGTTTCTGAAGCTCCGTGCAAAGCATTTCGGAACAGTTATTTAGTTATTATTGAACACCTGTGTTCTTATGGCATTATTTAAATTCTGCACCCAATTATTATAATTAGTATGAATATTAGTGCCGTCATAGTTCATCTCATTACTATCATTATAAGTAATTGAATATTCCGTTGTGGAGTAATGTATATTCACTTTCACCATATGCTTTCTCAACAATAATGTCGCAAGAATATAACCGGGTTTTACCTTTTTCATCTGCCAGCCAAGTCCAACCCCAGCCTGAGTGATATCATGTGTCACCGCTGATAAAGCCACAGCTTTGCCAGAACCGGTGGTAATAGATTCATTAGTTACTTCGACAAGAGGTGAAGTACGACAACCAATTAAAAACATTGATAGTATAATTAAAAGAACAATCGTTTTATTTAACATAATTTATCCTTAATATGGTAAGTATCCATTCATAACATTCTGATGATATCAGAAATAGAATTTGTAATTCAGAAAGATCATTTTACAACAATCTGAATTAAATGAAGAAGGTCGAGAAAACAGAATTTTTCAAGTCACCCCCCTATAGAGTTATTTCCAGTTATCCTGAATTAGGGCCGCGGAAATAATGATTCATCCCACCTAGCTTGCCCTTTTGCCCAGATTTGTCGTTATATCAAAGGTTGCGTAGAACAACTATGCGCCCTTTAATACGCCTAAAATCTGAACAAAATGCCTGTGCTATTTGGGACAAATCATTTTTTCCGAGGCGCTTACGGTTATAGTTTAATTTTTTTATTAGTTCCGGAAACAGCTAAACGCTCGTTGCGCTCAATCCAGGGCAGGCCGATTATTTTTCTCATCAGTCCTTCAATACTTCGAATGATAATTAAATTTTTCATCATTTTAAAGAAATTAACAGGTGTTCTTGGAAATGCACGCAGTGCCATCGACATCCCGAATTCTTCATAAACAATATAATGCCAATAACCCGGAGGGATATAAAGTATGTCACCATGATTAAGCTCAACCTCTTCACCCTGCAGATATTTAAGGGCAGGATATTTTTCATAGTCCGGTGTATCAAAATCAACATCAAAGAGACTGCTGAAAGAAAAAGG
>WTAX01000003.1 GCA_013139395.1 Gammaproteobacteria bacterium
ATTATTAAAGTTGAATATGAATACCGTTAATACCCGTTTATTCAGAGCACGCAATCAACTTAAGCAGCAACTCAGCAAAGACATGTTGCAAAAACGCGGATAAAGACTTAAACCTTATCGTTTCAACACTATGGTTTGAGAAATAAAGGGTTTGAGTAATAAAGAGTTATCAGTCTGGTTAATTAAAATGTCTATTAATATCCATTTGAAAAAATGGTCAATGCAGAGTATAGAGGAATATCCAGGTGGATGATCTTGAATTTCGAAAAAGTGCAACGATTAATCCAGACAATCAAGATCCGGAGTTTTTAAAGAAAAAATATCAGACTCAAAATAATACCCGTTTCGCAAATGAACAACAGACATTTAATCAGGAGCTGATTGATACTCTGACAATTGCAGCACCGGACAATCTCTCTCATCGCATTATTCTCAATCAACAATTATCAGAGCATAAGCTGCAACGTCGTAAAAAACACCAGAAACAATGGCGCAACTGGTTTCTTGGCAGTGTCGCCGCCTCTCTTATTATCGCCTTCAGCATCCAGCTGTTAATACCTGTAACAATCAACAGTGCACAACTGGCACAGCAGGTTATCACTCATATTCATGACGATACCCATGCACTGGATGTGCATATGGACGTACCCAAAAGCAGCATTGATACCATGCTGGCATCTTATGGTGGAAAATTAAATGGCCCCATTGGAAAAGTTTCATACTTAGGACATTGTATTGTTGGCGGACATACCGGCATTCATATGGTACTTAATACCACACAGGGCCTGGTGACGGTGATTTTATTACCTGGTCAATCCATTAAGCAGCCTTCATTAATTGCAGATAGTCAATTTAAAGGTGTACTCTATCCATCACAAAAGGGCAGTATTGCCATTGTAGCCGAACATGCCAATGCCATTGAAGATACCCGTCAGAAAATTAATCAGAATTTAAACTGGATCATTTAAGCTAAAATCTGTACTCTGCATCCTTAGGAATGAGGGGAAAATAATGAGTACGAGCCAACTTGACGAAACCTGGAAAAACAAGCTTCAAAAAACACTTGAATCCGATAAAATGTCGGCATTAAGAGAATTTTTGCGCAATGAGAAAAATCAGGGAAAAGTAATATTACCCCATTCCAGCCTCTGGTTTAATGCCCTCAACACGATAGCACCGGATCAGGTTAAAGTCGTAATTCTGGGCCAGGATCCCTACCCAACCCCCGGCCATGCACATGGACTGTGTTTTTCAGTGCTGCCTGATGTCAAACCCATTCCAAAATCCTTGATAAATATTTACAAAGAATTGCAAGATGACTTAGGTATTGAAAACCACAATGGTCACCTGCAATCCTGGGCAGAGCAGGGCGTACTATTGCTCAATAGTGTATTAACCGTTGCCAGCGGTCAGGCTAATTCACATCAGGGGCAGGGCTGGGAGGAGTTTACCGATGCCGTTATTAATGAATTAAATCAGCAGACACGCCCGATAGCCTTTGTTTTATGGGGTGCTTATGCACAAAAAAAAGGGGCCATAATCAATACTGAGCGGCATTTTGTCTTACGTTCCCCACACCCGTCCCCGCTGTCAGCCTACCGTGGTTTTTTCGGCAGTAAACCTTTTTCTCAGATTAATCATTTTCTCAAACAGCAAAATCAGCCGGAAATTGACTGGCGTACCTGATAGTTCACTAGTGGAATTTTTATTTTCTAGTTTCCTTCCCTTTGAGCTATTTCACGGCAGTTATTGGTTAACACAAACACCTTAAGGCTCTGTCCTTCAATAGAAGATCAAGAAAACGCGCTGCTGGATATTAAAACCAGTAGCGATACTGCCGTTACGCGGCAAAATGTACCATTACCAGCAGTCTTAATGTTATTGATGTAAAGGGCAGCATATATCAATAAATTAAATCATCAGACTCATCATGTCACAGCGACAGAGCGTACACAATTTCGACCATTCATTTTTGCCTGATACATGGCTGAGTCGGCTGCTTCAAGCAGCTGTTCATAGGACTTGCCATGTTCAGGATATGATGAAATACCAATAGATAAGGTAATTTTTAGAGTGGTCTGTTTCAGAGCAATATTGAGTTCTTCGGTTTGCATTCTAAGTCGTTCAGCAAGTTCTTCCGCCTTCTTGAGCGATGTTTCCGGCAAAATAACAACAAATTCTTCACCGCCATAACGTGCCACATAATCTGTAGCACGCACAGTTTGCTGTAAAAAAGCAGCAAACTGCTTTAATACCTGATCTCCAGACAGATGTCCGTAAGTGTCATTAATCTGTTTAAAATGGTCAATATCCAGCAAAAAAATGGACAGGGTTCGCTGGTATCTTTGGGCTCTTTTCATTTCTTCCTGACATTCTTTTTCCAGCTCAATTCGGTTATACAAACCCGTCAGATAATCATGTCTGGCTCTGAATTCTAATTCTTGTTCCATTTGTTTACGATAACTGATGTCCTGGTGTATACCACACAAACGTAAGGGTCCATCAGTGAGTTTATCCGATTTAATTAATGAACCTGATCCCTGTATCCATACCCAGTGCCCATCCCGGTGCTTCATTCTAAAGTCACCCACATACGGCATATTAGTCTTAATAGACTTTTCAACTGTGGCCATTATGCATTCCCGATCGTCAGGATGAATGCGTGAGCCCCAATCACTAACATCATTATTGATATCTTCACGGGTCAATCCCAGAATTTCCAACCAGCGATCATTGACTTCATAAGCACCCGTTTGATAATTCCAATCCCAATAACCTAATTCTGCTCCGGTGATCACATCCTGTAAGCGCTGTTTTGTCTCAACCATAGCTTTATCAGTTTTAAACAGTTGTTTTGTTCTCTCTTGTACCAATCGCCCACGTTCTTCAGTTTCTTGCTGCAGCTGATGAATTAATAGTTGATTATGAAGTGTCAATTTAATTGAGCTGATGATTTGTTTGTTGCTGTTTACGGCAAGTAAAGACAGCATCAAATAATAAATCATTGCACCAAGAGTAAAAAACAAATAACTAAATCCATTTAACTGATAAATCCCTATGATAAAGCTGATAATTATGGGTGCTGTGTAGCAGAAAAATGCAGTTAATGAAACTGTTAACACGGGAACTGCTGATGCAGTCACGCCGAAAAACACCATTGCAAGGGCAGCATACAAGGGTGCATCATAATGTGTGTAAGGGAGTAAAAAAATACTGCTCCAGGCACATCCGGCCAATCCTGTAGCAATGACATAATTTCTTATCCATTGTTCAGATGTGTATCTATCCGCTGTTTTGTTTCTTTGATACCTTCTTTGGTACCAAAGGAATAGTCGATAGCAGGCAATAATCGACAACATAAATGACCAGATGACAGGTACGAATAATTCTGAATAATTTTTAAGAAAAAAGAAATACAATAAAGCTATCAATAAGACAGCACCATTGGATATAGGGGCCTGCGAATATAAAAGCTCAGCTTTTTTTTCTGTTATTTTGTGTGAGTCAACAGACTTTTCAGAAATATTCACAGAATGATATCCTTAAACCTGAATAATGCGATTCATTGCTTCCCTCTATAAATATTTAGAGTATTTAAAGTGTAGTTGTTATTTTATTTTTTTCTAGTTGTACTATTATCTCTATAGAAAAAATGCCGTAACTATTCAGTGTGTCGTATAAAAAAAGCCTGTAGTCACTTATTTGATGTAGGCCCAAACAGCACCTATTATGCCTAGCCCTGAGACTATTTGGGCCTCAAACATCATATTAGACGAATAAAGAATTGCACCGCACACCAGCAAGGCGGCACTGAGAATTGCCTGAATAGTTGTTTTGTTCTGCGTTTCGAGTTTATCTTCAATGCGATTGAGCGTATCACTCTGGTAGTTGATGCGTAATTTACCAAGGCGTGCCTGCTGTACCACATCAAACACATGACCGGGAAACTCCGGCAGCTGTTCCATCCATAAAGGTGCATTGTGTTTAATCTGTTTAGCAAAAGAACGAAAGCCCAGTTGTTCTTTCATCCAGTTTTCCAGAAACGGTTTAGCGGTATCCCATAAATCCAGTTGCGGGTACAGTTGTCGTCCCAGACCTTCAATATTTAATAGTGTTTTTTGCAGCAGCACTAATTGCGGCTGTACTTCCATATTAAAACGCTGGGCAGTTTGAAAAAGGCGCAATAATAATTGACCGAAGGATATCTCATGCAGAGGTTTTTCAAAAATAGGCTCGCATACCGAACGGATGGCGGACTCAAAATCATCCACCCGGGTATCAGCCGGTACCCAGCCTGACTGCACGTGCAGCTCGGCCACACGATAATAATCCCGGTTAAAAAAGGCCAGAAAATTTTCTGCCAGATAACGCTGATCATCGGTGCTCAAGCTGCCCATAATACCAAAATCAACGGCAATGTACTGCCCCGAGTTAGAGACAAAAATGTTGCCCGGATGCATATCGGCATGAAAAAAATTATCACGAAATACCTGGGTAAAGAATATTTCCACACCCATTTCGGCCAGTGATTTAAAGTCAATATCCATGGCTTTAAGTTCGGCCATATTGGTAACCGGCATACCATGAATGCGCTCCATCACCATGACTTTTTTACGACAATGATCCCAGTCAACTTCAGGGATATAGAGCAGCGGAGAATTTTCAAAATTACGTCTTAACTGTGATGCATTGGCTGCTTCACGCAATAGATCCAGCTCATCAATAATATTTTTTTCAAACTCCGCCACCACTTCACGCGGACGCAGGCGCTTGCCTTCCGACCAGTATTTTTCTACTTTATCAGCAATAGCATAAAGTAGAACTAAATCCCGGCGAATGACTTTTTCTATATCAGGTCGAACGACTTTAACCACCATTTCCCGACCATCAAGCAGGGTAGCGGTATGAATTTGTGCGATAGATGCTGATGCCAGAGGCTCCCGATCAAATTGAGCGAATATTTGCTCAATAGGTAATTTAAACGATTGCTCAATAATTTCTACCGCTTTATCACCGGGAAAAGAGGGCACCTGATCTTGTAGTTTGGCCAGTTCATCAGCCAGGTCATCCGGTAATAGATCACGTCGAGTGGATAAAATCTGGCCAAATTTAACAAATATAGGCCCTAAATCTTCTAAAGTTCTGCGGATGCGTTCACCACGGGGACGACGGGTGCGATGCCTTAGCCAGAAAGAAGGGGTCAATATTCGAAACAGGCGTAAGGGTCGAAACAGATGCGTATTAAGAACAATGTCATCCAGACCATGACGCAATAACACACGATTAATAAAGATTAGATGAAAAAAAAGGCTAATACTCTTCACTTGACAGGCTTCTTATTGGCTAAGTTTATAATGACAGGATTGCATCAGAGTGCTGCATCAGAGGCTTGCAATAATCGGTTAATGCGCGCTTCTGCTCGATCAAC
>WTAX01000327.1 GCA_013139395.1 Gammaproteobacteria bacterium
AGACGATTCCAGATAGATTTTAATTCACCATAATTTTTATTATGTATGGCCTGCATCATGACTCGTTTGCTCAATGATTGTTCATACTGGCTCAGTATATGATGCTCAAAGACATTATTTTTTTGCAACTCGGGCAGTAAGCGTTCCAGATCATTCCAACTATTAAGTTGTTGATACACCTGGAATAACATTTTTAACACTTGTCGATGCCTGGGTGTGACACTGCGTAAGTGCATTAATGTGGCTAAGGCTTGTTCTGCCTGACCACCTTTTAATTGTAGTTCAGCCTGAGTTAAACCAATGGCAATATCTGCCTGAGGATCACTTTTGTGGGCCTGCAATAGATAATCATCACGTCGATGTTGGGAGCCGTCTTCTTGTGCTGCACGTGCGGCAGCCAGATAATTTAAAATAGGCATACCACTGCTGTAGGCACTTTTTCGCAGGTGTTTTTCAGCTTCTCGCCAATTACCTTCGGCCAGCTCAATATAACCTCTATTGCAGTTTTTGATGGCTTTGGTTGTCTTACGGTTTTGATTCCAATGGTTCAGCTGACCGGGAAAGCGGATAGTTTTAAGAATTAAGTATATTAATAATAAGATACTGCCAATTAAGGTACTTAACACGCCAATTAAAAGAACCATCGTCCCTTCAATGCTCCAGTCACCATGACTTAACAGGGCATAACCGGGATCTTCTTTTGCAATCAGGGCAATATAAACCGTGACAATTAAAAAAATCAGTGAGTAAAAAAGCAGTTTGATCATTTTTTGACCTCTTGCTGTTTTTCAAGCTCATTCTGATAAGAGCGTAAGACTTTTATAGAAGCAGAAATGTCGGGCATCGTGCTGCTAATGGTCATTTTCTGCAGGCTTTGTAATTCCTCTATGGTCTGTTTGACCTGAGAATTTTCCACATCAAAAAAGTCCTGCAGCCATTGAACAGCCTCATTAAGGCTTGCTTCAAAGAGTGTTTTTTGTCCTGATAATAATGAACGGCGAGCGGTTTCTAATTTAAGCTGCAAATTTTGCTGCAAGAAGAATTGCTGTTCAGGTGCCATCAGTGCCTTGGGTGATTTTTCCAGTTTACGAAATATCACCAGACCTCTGAGTTCATGTAAAAAATCTTTGCCTGCCTGTTCCAGATCAGCAGTATCATGTGAGGCTTTTTTATCAATTAAATCAGCAATCTTCTCTTTGGTATTGACCTGTGTGTACAGAATAGGCAGTGATGGTAACATTTTAATCACGCTGGCCAGACGCGCGGCCATGCCAACGATATCAGGCTGCTGCAGTGCTTTTAATTGCTGGATTTCATCACGAATTTTAGTTCTGCTTGCAATGGTACCGGGATCACCAGTATCCAGTAATCGTGAATCAGCAGCTTCTAAAGCTGTAATAGCGGTTGCTACGTTATTTTGCAGCTGCAGGCTGTGGTTTGCGATGATTAACAGGTATTCGACTTCAGCAAGAACCCAGCCTATGCGTTCACGTCCTTTTTGTTTAAATAACACTTCAATAGACTGCAGCATCTGCTGATTGCTGATTGCCATTTTTTTTGATAATGCTTCAGTCGTTTGCTGCTGGCCTGAAACCTGGTGTTGAAACTGTTGTTGATCTGCTGTAATACGTGCCATTTTGTCAGTGATAGTACTTAACTGACCAGTGATATCACCACTGACTTTAATGGCAACATCGGAGAGATCAGCGCGGGTTTTATCAAGTTTTGAGGCAAAGTCAGTACGAGTTTTTTCTAAACTTTGAAACAAAAGAAAAGCGGCACCACCGGCTGACAATGAAAACACCACGGCAAGAAAAATAAAGGCAGAGGCAGCACCAGAAGATGACTTCACAGTCTTTGTTTGATCAGTATTTTCTTGTTCAGTTGTTTCTTCGGACTTTTGATTAGTCCTGTTTTTTTCATTTAAATTTTCCATCTGGATAAGTCTATCTCTTTTTTAATTATATTTAGTTTGTTATTCTCATTTTAGCCCATTCAAGAACACTGTCCAATAAAGCATCATTACTTGCTCTGGCGGCCACAATGATGGCATTTTTAAAGCCTAGAGTTCGAGCTTCTTTACGCATTTTATCAGTCACAACAACCAGTGGCGTTTGCCATAAATACTCTAGATATGAGTGTTTTTCAGTCTTGTCATCACTTAGAACTCCTTTGAGCATTGAAACCAGATTGTGCAGACCTTCGTTACTGGTTACAGTCACGATGTCAGGCCGTTTAGAAGCACCCCAGATTATCTTTAAACCAGATGCTTCCGGCTCTGGTTTAACACGCTGATAGACTTCAGCATAAGTCACTCTGGCCCCTCGTTGCAGCAGACTGGTTGCCAGTAATTCCCGACCGCCGCAGCCTCTGAAAATAATGACAGTTTTATTATTAACCTGTTCATGTTGTAAGCTGTCAAGTGCCAGTAACGCTTCGCTATTATACTGCTGTGTTGGATAAATATCAGGCATTCTACCCAGTACCTGTTTCATTTTTTGTGCACTGGCTTTACCAATAGTGACAAGCTTTAGTGTATCAGGTATTTTGCCATGAGCAAGAAGCTGTGCAATTCCATATTCAACGGCATTGGCACTGATAAAAATAGCAAAGTCTATTTTATTGATATCAGCTATAGTATTTATCAATTTTTTTGATAGAGCAATTGCTTCGATTTTAATGACCGGAAATCGAATTGCCTGTCCGCCATGGGCCTTAAGCATATCACAAAGTAGCTGTGCCTGATGTGCCGGGCGAGTGACCAAAATACGGGTATCTGCTAATAAATCGGTTTGCATTCATAATGCCTATGATCATCTGGTTCAAATTGTAGCAAATGCAGACAAAATTCTCGCTATTTTACTATTTTTGCGTTTATACTTTTGTAGCTGTTCAGCTTATTATCAGCAAAAAGCCTGTGGTTGCTTATTTTTCTGATTTTGATTGTCTGAGCGTAGCGAGTTTTCAAAGTCAGAAAAATAAGTGACCATAGGCTTAACATACACCATTTAGAGGTACATACTTTCAAGTAATAAAAAACTTTTTTGGCTAAAGGCTTACCAGAAAGTTAAAATGTATCATAATTATAAAAAGAACGCTCTCAGTCATGAATAAAATCCACCTAATAAAGCTTATTTTCACATTTTTGTTTCTCAGTATCTGCAGTAATTTTATATTTGCGGGTCATTCCAGTCATTCTGACAGACCAAAATTAAAACAAATTACCGATATTCGTGAGACTGCTAAACTGGCTAAAGCAGCTAAGCTGCCCATTCTTATGATGTTTGGTACGGATGAATGTCCTTATTGTGCGCTTCTTAAGGAAGATTTTTTAATCCCCATGATCATCTCGGGTGACTATACTGATAAGGTGATTCTCCGTGAAGTTCATGTTGTCTCGCGAGCAGGCATTACAGATTTTTCAGGAAAAAAAATCTCTATTAGTGAATTTAGTGAACGCTACGGAGTCAGACTTTTCCCAACGATGGTTTTTATTGATGGTGACGGTCAGGTGCTGGTACAAAATATTATTGGTGTTACAACACCCTCCCTGTTTGGTGGTACCCTGGATGACCAGATAGATGAAGCATTAGCGATGACAAAAAAAAAGCTGCCCTTAAAAAAACTCAATTAATAAACTTCAATTAAAAAACTTCAATTACAAAATAAGTCCTCTAAGTTTTCATCAGTTTGCGTACACTGGAAAAATGTCGCCGGCTGACCTCTAATCCTTCAGGCAGACCTCTTAGTTTTAGCAGCATTCGACCATCATTTTGTTTTTGTAATGCTTCTATATTGTCTTTTCGAATTAAAGCATTGCGGTGGATGCGCAAGAAACTAGTTGCAAATTCTTCTTCCAAAGATTTGAGCGTATCTTCGATAATGGTTTCGGCAAGTATACCTTCTTTGTCGTATTTAACCGTAACGTATTTATGATCAGCTAAAAAACAATAAATATCCTTGATGGCTACAAGGAATAGAGTGCCGCGGATCTGGGCGCTGATATGAGTTCTATAGCTGATTTCACGATTTTGCAGACCCAGTTGTTCTAATTGAACCTTATTAAGTTTACTGCAGCTGTTCAATGCCTTTTCAAGTCGTTCTTTGCGAATGGGCTTGAGTAAATAATCAACAGCCTGAGATTCAAAAGCCTGCAATGCATATTCGTCATAAGCCGTTGTAAAAATGATAGCAGGCGGGTTGTCAATGTTCATAAGATGTTTAGTGGCTTCCAGGCCATTCATGCCGGGCATACGAATATCCATCAAAACAATATCCGGTTCTTCATTGTTCACCTGTTCAATGGCTTCGAGTCCATTACTCGCTTCAATGAATTGATTTTCCTGATTGATTTCTGTTAGTAAATGAACCAGGCGTTCTCTTGCCAAAGGTTCATCATCAACAATAAGAATTTTCATAAGAGGTTATTCGTCTGGTTTATGTTGATAGGGCATGGTCACAATAGCAAAATAAATATCATCTTTTTCGTGGCAGGTGATTGATGCATTGCCTGGGAAGTGTGTGTGCAATCTTTCCCGGATATTACTTAGAGCCATCTTATTTCCCTGACGATGTATAAGGTTTTTACTATTGGTATTTTGTATGCTTATCTTAAGTTGGGGCGCCTTAAGTTGAGAAGAGTCAAGCTCTCCGGATACGATAATGCTGCCGCCAGTAATTTCCGGCTCAATGCCATGAAAAATGGCATTTTCAAGTAAGGGCTGAATGAGTAAGGCTGGAATAAGGGCATTATCAGGAATAGCATCTGTCTGCCACTGAATACTGAGTCGTTCACCTAAGCGCTGTTTTTCAATGTCAATATAACGTTGACTCAGCTCTTTTTCTCTTGACCAGGTGATAAGCTCATGATTATCTCTTAATATCATGCGAAATAATTCGGCTAAATCTTCAGTAATGCGTTCTGCTACGTCAGGGCGGGTACGTGTCAGGCTGGCAATACTGTTCATGCTGTTAAATAGAAAATGAGGGCGAATTCTTGCTTGTAATAATTGTAATTTGGTACAGCTCTCAGCTTCAATTTTTAGCCGCCATTGGTGCTGGATATAAAAATAACGTAATGCTAATGCGCCAATAATTCCGCCAATTAATAGATTATGCGCTAAAAACTCCCAATGAGAAGTTGTCGATATAATGTCAGTAATAGCGTATAGCTGCATAATATAAAAGGTCAGCTCACTGAGCACAGTGAGCATTAATAATACGCTCAGATAGCTGCTGACGGCGATAAATTGTTGAGAATAATTTTTAATAAAAGGGCGTAACAAACATAAAACACCACTGCACATTAAGCCATTCCACTGAATAAAAAGAGAAATCAGGGCTAAATTATTCCACCGTTGCTGTGCCATATTTAATGGCGCTAAAGTGAGAATAAAGGCGAGCAGCTCACCAATAATAACAACGGCAAAAACCATTTTCAGGGAACAAAAATCAGGTAAAAACAAGGAATTTTGTTCGCTGTTAATAGGAGTTGAGCTGCTATTTTTTAATTCAGGAAAACTCTTCAATGGTGATTTTCAACTTTGTAATTAATCGATTTTATTCAACAATAGACTGCCAGCTTAATATACTCAATAAAAAAATCTGTGAAAAGATGCATAAATTGATGATTTACTGATTATTTTATTAGATTTCAGTTTATAATAACGACTTTTAAAATGCACCTAATGGATCAATAAATCACTATGTCTGACACCACAAAGAAATCATCGACTAAGATACAACAAGCTGAAAAACCCTGGAATGGTCGCTTTACTGAGCCGACTGATGCTTTTGTGGAGGCATTTACGGCGTCTGTCACTTTTGATCAGCGTATGTATCAACAAGATATTGCGGGTTCCATTGCTCATGCAAAAATGCTTGCACACATTGACGTGCTCACAGAAAATGAGTGTGAGCAGATTATTGATGGTCTTGGACAAATAAAGCAAAAAATTGACTCAGGGGAGTTCAACTGGTCTATCAAGCTTGAAGATGTACATATGAATATCGAAGCGGCATTGACTGATTTGATTGGTATAACAGGTAAAAAACTGCACACAGGGCGCTCTCGAAATGATCAGGTTGCCACTGATATTCGTCTTTATTTACGTGATGAAATTGATCTGGTGCTTAATGAGCTTAAACGTCTGCAAAGTGCGTTAATTAATCTGGCAGAAAATGAAGCCGATACCATTATGCCCGGTTTTACTCATCTGCAAACGGCACAGCCAGTCACTTTTGGGCATCATATGCTGGCATGGTTTGAAAATCTGGAGCGTGATCGCAGCCGTTTTATTGATTGTCGCAAGCGCATGAATGTGATGCCTCTAGGTGCTGCTGCTCTTGCCGGCACAACGTATCCAATTGATCGCCCTTTTACCGCTGAGCTATTAGGTTTTGATGGTGTTTGTGAAAATTCATTAGATGCAGTCAGTGATAGAGATTTTGCTATTGAGTTAATATCTAATGCCGCATTATTGATGACACATCTGTCACGTTTTTCTGAAGAATTGGTTTTATGGGCATCGGCACAGTTTAATTTTGTTGAGCTCAGTGATAGTTTTTGTACCGGCTCGTCAATTATGCCGCAGAAAAAAAATCCTGATGTACCTGAGCTGGTGAGAGGCAAAACAGGTCGTGTAAATGGTCATCTTATTAGTTTATTGACCCTGATGAAGGGACAACCTCTGGCCTATAATAAGGATAATCAGGAAGATAAAGAACCCCTGTTTGATACTATTGATACCATAAAAGGCAGCCTCAAGGTTTATGCTGATATGATGCAGCATGTTAGTGTTAATAAGGAAGCTATGCATGAAGCGGCTTTTCGCGGCTTTTCAACCGCAACAGATTTAGCCGATTATCTTGTACGCTCTGGTGTTCCCTTCCGTGATGCTCATGATGTGGTTGGTAAGGCTGTTCGTTTGGGAGTGGACAGCAAACGTGATCTGTCAGAGTTGTCTTTGCAGGAATTGCAGCAGTTTTCTGATCAAATTAAGGATGATGTCTTTGCAGTGCTGACATTAGAGGGTTCAGTTGCAGCACGTAACCATCTTGGTGGTACAGCGCCTGAGCAAGTTCGTGCGGCGGTAAAACGTGCTCGACTCAGAATGGCGGATTAAGTAATTATGGCCTCAACACTCCTGACCTGTTAATTGCTCAGTAAGGTGCTAGCTTAGGTGTTAGTTAGGTGTTAGTTAAGTGCTTGAGGAGCCATGTCACTAGCTGCGCGATTTAAAAACATATTCACATCATCGCCTTTTTGCCACTGACTGATGCCATAAGAAATATGCTGGGCATCAATAGTCATATTGCATAATCTGTCATTAATTTTTCTGATCAATACTTCTGCTGATTCATAAACTGTTTCAGGCAAGAGCAGAACAAAGTCAAATTCATTTAGATGACCCACAATATCTGCCCAACGTATTTGATCTTTTAATAATTGACTGACCATCAGGCGGAACTGCTCAATATTTTCTTGTTCCATTGCTGCAGAGCATGATTGATAATCAATAGTCATTAAGACTATTGATAAGGGGTTATTGTAGCGGCGGCTTCTGGAGACTTCTGAATTTAATGTCTGAAACATGCTGTGGTGGCTTAACATGCCGGTAACAGAATCATGAGACATTTTATGACTGATAGTCGTTTCTAATTGCAGAAGATGTTTTTCCGTCTGGACCAAGGTACTCACATCATTGTAGTATTGAACGGTAAATTTTTGATCAGGATGATCCAGTTCATTACCATCAAGCATCATAACATCATGTAATTCAATCCATTTATCCAGAATACCTGAAAATATTTCAATTCGAGCAGAACTGTTCAGTATTTGTTTTATACAGGGCTCTTGTGTGTTATCGGCTGTTCGGCCGATTAACTGTTGTCTCTCCATGCCTAAAAAATCACAAAAAGATTGATTTATCCAAAAAATAGACTGATTCTGATCAAAAACAACCACAAAGGATGTACTGTTTTCTAATAATTTCAAACACAGTGGTGAATTTATTTCTGACATCATTTATACCTGTTTACCGCAATTCTTAGTCACTGATTTAGAGTAATATTCATAATCCTAAATAAATCAGTTGAACCTACTGCGAGCGTCCAAGACACTGAATCTTCAAGACTTTTCAGAGCATTTTGAATTCACCCGTAGGGTGACTACGAATAAATCCAAAATAACCTGCAAAGCCTTGAA
>WTAX01000096.1 GCA_013139395.1 Gammaproteobacteria bacterium
TGACCATCACGATTGATATCAGCAATAGCAACCGATAATGGTGAGGTGTCAGCCGGGATAGGCAGATCAAGTTTTTGCCCGTTAAACTGGCCATTGTCATTCAGATATAACCAGACGCCATTGGTACGCGAAATAATGAGATCGGAAAAACCGTTTTTATCGGCATCAATAACCGATGCACCAAAGGTTGCATCGCTGATCTCGGTTTTTGTCAGCACGTCAGCACCAAGCAGGTGAAAACTGCCGTCTCTGTACTCATAAAAAACATCTTCCTGATCAGGCCCGCCACCGATAAAAAGCTCTTCATTGCCATCATTATTGATATCAATAATGGCACTTGCAACGGAGGGTAAGGAGAGTGAGTTATCAAGCCTGTGTTCAAAATCCAGTACCGATTCTGAAAATTCAGGCACCTCAACAGCATCGGTGGAGACGTCATAATCTATTTTTTTATCCAGAGTAAATCGGGTGATAACCATTATCATTATCAGGCCAGCCACAACAATGGGTATAAATAGTAGTTTTTTCATGTATTTTTCCTGACGGTTAAGTTTTTTGATTGAATTATTGATAGTAAAAAGAAAATTCCGAAGGCAATATTTAATGCAATAGGCATCAGGTATTTGCCAATCTCCGGTGTGATTATAAAAATGACAAAGCAGGCAAGCAGCAACAGTACCGGATTAAATATGGCATGCCATTTTTTATAATAAGAACGTCCCGTTAAAACCAGGTATATAAAAATTAACGATAATACCAATGTGGTGATGCGTATTATTGACAACAGGCTTTCATAACGCTGCTGATAAAGTGCTATTAATGGTTCAACTGCCTCAACGTTTTGCTGCAGATGTACAATTGCGCCAATGCTGGCGCGCGAGCTGATCCAGTCTGCACCAATCATAAAGCCGTATGAAGACAGCAAAAATGCAATAAAGGCCAGTGTCTGGTTTGCGGGTTTTAACATAAGATAAATATGCCAGCAGCCGACAATGTAAAGAGGTGCTCCCAAAACACCCAAAAAGTGCCCTAGCGTTTGCTGTTTATCTGATATCGACAGCATAAAAACATAATTATCCTCAGCAAAGCGTGCTAAAGGATCAAAATGCAGAAGAAACTCCCCTGCACCGACAATAATTGCTGCTGCCAGACCGACAACACCGCTAATAATTAATGATTTATGTTCATTGTCATAGTTTGTCCTGAAATTCAGACTTTATTTAATTTTAATCTTGCTGGTGTTGCTTCTGATTATAAGCGCTCTGCTAAAATACATATCTATCCCAAAGACTCAAAATACTGTCTGAGAAAATCAAAATAGTAAACTATTAGGAATAACTATTATTATCACAAACCACAGCGCTCAGTAATTTAATTAAAGCAGCAAAGCTGTTTTCAGCCAATCTGACACATCAACCTTCAGTACACAACACACGTTATAAATCAACATAATATCACAACCTATACTATCTTTATCAGATAGTATCATTATTTGTACTAACACACTTTGTTATGTTCTGACATACTTTGTTATGTTCTGACATACTTTGTTATGTTCTGACATGCCTTGTTATATCATTTCATGCTTTGACACTCACTGTCATACATTTTGTCAGGTTTTAACACTACTTGTCATCTTTTAACGCACCAATTCATGTCTTGCAACCGCATTCCTGTCAAGCGTGCAAAACATCACACTCACATCCCAGCAGCACTCATAATAATTTTGCGTTCGCTTATGATATAAGTATAATATCTCCTCCAACTGAGCTTTTCAGGAGAATTAAAACAATGTCTGAAGCAATCACAAATAAGAATATAAGTTCAGGTTTTGATATTATTGGTGATGTTTTGGAAACCCTGCGTTTTCATGGAACGGTATTCCTGCGTTCAGAGCTCGCTGCACCCTGGGGTTTATTGCTGGGTGAAATAAAGGCGCCGCGTTTTCACATCATGTTATCAGGGCATTGTTATATGGGAATGGAAGATGAACAGCCAAACCGTATTAATGATATGGAAATAATGATGCTTCCTAATACTGCATCTTTATCAGAACAAGCTGGCAAAACAATTATACTCAATGAGTTAGAAAATATTATTAAATTTTCAGCTCTATAGGCTGCAATTAATAGCTGCAGTCTATCAGTAACATAAATATAAACGATTTCACATATAACAATTTTATTTCTATTATTTACCTATCCCGGCCATCAAATCCGGACTTTTAAAAACCATATAGGGTAAAGCGGTAAAATCAGGAGCAAATAATGAGTACTAAAAAAACGGTGATAACGACAACAGCCGGTTGCCCAGTGGCAGACAATCAGAATTCCATCACTGCTGGTTCTCGTGGACCTCTTCTTATGCAGGATGTGCATTTATTCGAAAAGCTGGCGCACTTTAACCGTGAACGGGTGCCTGAGCGTGTGGTTCATGCAAAAGGTGCCGGTGCACATGGAACATTTAAAGTCACCGGTGATATTTCAAAATTCACCCGAGCCAAATTGTTTAACAAGGTTGGCAATGAATGTGACCTATTCGTGCGCTTTTCCACCGTCGCCGGCGAGCTGGGTTCAGCCGATACGGTACGCGATCCGCGCGGCTTTGCGCTAAAGTTTTATACCGAAGAAGGCAACTGGGATTTAGTGGGTAACAACACACCTGTGTTCTTTATTAAAGATCCCAGCAAGTTCCCGGACTTCATTCATTCACAAAAACGCCACCCGGTCACCGGATTACGTGACAGCACCATGCAGTGGGATTTCCTGTCTCTCAGCCCTGAATCTCTGCATCAGGTGACCTGGTTATTTGGTGATCGCGGTATCCCCGCGACACTGGCCAATATGGATGGCTTCGGCAGCCATACCTTCAGCCTGTGGAATAACGATGGTCATCATTATTGGGTGAAATGGCATTTAAAAACTCAACAGGGAATTAAAAATATGAGTGTCGAAGAAGCAGGGAAAATTGCTGCCCAGAACCCCGATTATCATCGCCAGGAACTGTATGAAGCCATTGCGCGTGGAGACTATCCAAAATGGACACTGAAGATGCAGATCATGCCGGTGACGGAGGCTGAGGCTGAAATCTTTGGCATTAATTTATTTGATTTGACCAAGGTCTGGTCACATGCTGACTATCCATTAATCGAAGTGGGTGTGATAGAGTTGAACCGTAATCCGGTTAATCATTTTGCTGAGGTAGAACAGGCGGCCTTCAGCCCGGGAAACTTGCCGCCGGGTCTGGGTGCATCACCTTGCAAAATGCTGCAGGCACGTTTGCAGGCCTATCCGGATGCACAGCGTTATCGTGTTGGTGTCAATCATGCCGCACTGGACATTAATAAGCCGCGTTGTCCTGTTCATACCTATCATCGTGATGGTCAGACTCGTTTTGACAGCAATGGTGGTGCCGCACCAGTATATCAACCCAACAGCTTCAACGGCGCAGAGGATGATGCCAGTTATAGTGAACCACCACTACGCATCAATGGTGATGCCGGTCGCTATGATCATCGTAGTGAAACTGATCACTACACACAAGCCGGTAATCTATTCCGCTTAATGGATGATGCCGCTCAGGCACGCTTGATCAGCAATATTGTTGCTTCCATGCAAGGTGTGCCACATGAAATACAGGAACGTCAGGTTTTTCATTTCATGAAAGCCGATCCCGCTTATGGTGTTGGTGTTGCAAAAGGGCTTGGTATGTAGCTTACTCAGCTAACGCATAAAATAACATCTTGAAAAACCATAGCAAGATGCCAACAAGACACCTTGCATTTTAAACAGGAGAGTAATAACAACACATCAGAAACCATACAGCTCCCAGTGTCCAATAAATGGCTGCAGCAGGCAGGCATGAATTGTCGCTGTTGTTTGAGCTGTTTACCAGGATTCGATTTTTTCGACAGCTGTTCTCTTTAAAGGAAGGTTCTGCATGTCAGAAAATTTGACGAGACTGACTTGTTTAATTTCCCGAACGACAGAAATAGCAGCCGTTCGGGACTAATACAAAACACATAATGCAGTATTATTTTTTAGAATTTAATCTTGATTGATATTCTTGCGGGTGATTACAGACAGGGCATACTTTTAATGCTTTTTTACCATAATGGACATGACCGCACACTTCACATATCCAGGCTTCATCATCATTTTCACTGACAAATTCTGCATCAGCTTCAAGCCTCTCTAACAGCCTTTTATACATATTTTCATGTTCAACTTCAATTTTTCCTATGCCAGTAAATAATGCTGCCGCCTCAGTATGACCTTCTTCTTCAGCAATGGCCGCAAAATCAGGATACATAGTGATATTCTCATAACTTTCACCCGCAATTGCAGAGCGCAGGTTTTCTTTGGTATTGCCGAAGTTATTGTTACTGCCGCTGGTCATTCTGTTATTTAAGGTTAACTCTAGCTTAGCATGAACTTTTTCATTGTTCGCTGCTCGTTGAAAATGCTCGGCAATATCTCTATAACCTTCCTTTTGGGCAACTTTTGCAAAATATTCATATTTATTTCTGGCCTGAGACTCACCGGAAAATGCTTTCATCAGATTAACAATGGTCAAATTCTCTGTGACCATTTCCATGTCTTCACCACAACAGCTCAGTGTTCCACCGCCCACATGCTGTACTTCTACGATATTACCACAATGCTTACACTTATAAGATTCATATTGTCTCATCATTTACTCCGCTGGATTTTTTCAATGGCAAAAAATTCTGTTTAGAGCATTATAATCCAATTGCACTTAAAGTCATTAGATTTCAACACAAACTCAATGGTAATTAATGATGATTTTATTGAAACTTTGTGGCCTGACCGGCACAGCAGGGCTATGCCGCTCGATTAAAATAACGTTCTTCAGCAGGCAGACATTGCAGTTCTCAAGCAGATTTAATATTTTTTGATTCAGTTCTCTAAATGAAATCCATTCATAGTGTATAGTGCCAGTTCATCAAATAGAGCAGTTGTATTTTGAGAGAACAACAATGATTACTTCAATAAGACTAAACAGTCTTTGTATTAGCCTCATGTCTTGTGTCATGCTGTCCCCTGTCACAGCAATTGCCAGAGAAAATTTATTTTCACTCTCCGGCGATTCTCCTGTTCAAATACACCAGCCGCAATTTGCAGCAGATATTGCACAATCTGCAGGAAGAAAAAAAATCACTCTCAATGACAGGCTTCTCTCTGCTGCGCCTGGTGATGAGCTGGATTTTGTTACTCTGTCAGGCAGCTCTTATACCGTTATATTTGACCGGCTCAGTAAAGGCGGCAAGTCACACACATGGACTGGCCATTTAAAAGATTACGGCATTCAGCACAGAGTAATGATCACTGTCAATAATAATACCATTGAAGGTCGCATTTCCACACCCGATGGACTTATGAATATCAAATCCGTAAACGGTGAAGTGATATTAATGAATTATAACGCTGAAGGTATGCAGCGCGTGCCATTTGGTGATGACAGCAAAATACCTGAAGCAGAGGCTTTTCTGCCTTCTGCTGAGCAATCTTTATCATATGAGCAGAACGCTATTATTGCTGCCGCAGCACCCAGCACGGTCAACAGCAATACCATAGTTGATGTTCTGGTTTTATATAATGATGAGTTTAAATCCCGCAATACTAATTCGTCAACACGAATTGATTACCTGACTGCCGTGACTAATCAGGCTTATCTCGATAGTCAGGTCTCTATGCAGATCAGAGTGGTTGGCACTGAACTTATCAGCTATAGCAATTCACTGACAAATAATGATTTACTTTATGCGATATCAAGCTATTCTTTGGCTGGTAAAGTTGCTGCGTTACGCAATAAAACCGGCGCTGATTTAGTTATTTTTATTCGTCCTTATCAACAGAGTCATAGCGGCTGCGGTCTGGCATGGCTTAATATCAATATGGACATAGGCGGCTCTTTGGCCGCTGTCAGTGACGGCTCAGATATCAATGGTTCAGGCTCATATTGCACCGATGATACATTTGCTCATGAGCTGGGACATACTATGGGGCTGGCTCATGATGAAGCAAACGCCTACTCTGGTGGCCGCAACCCCTATTCCTATGGTTATGGTACTGAGAAGCAGTTCGGCACCATCATGAGTTATACCAGCCCTGATGTCTCCTTATTTTCTAATCCAAATCTTAGCTCAGAATGCCTGGGTTATATTTGCGGTTCGGCAGACGCTGATAATGCTCGCTCATTAACTAAAGATAAAGCGGCCATCTCCGCGTTTAAAGATGAGGTGATCAGTCATACGGCGGGTGTTGATCTGAATAGTATGTACTTCTTATTATTGCACTGACTCTTGAGATTATTCCACAGTTCTTTTATCTCCCTGCACTCATTACCCTTATGGCCTGCAATTAATAGCTTTAACCTATCAGTAATATAAATATAAACGATTTCACAAATATAATGCTTTTCTCTATTATTTACTCATACCCGACATCAAAGCCGGATTTGTAAAAAAACAGACAGAAAAATCAGGAGCAAACAATGAGTAATAATAAAACAGTTATGACCACAGCAGCAGGCTGTCCAGTGGCAGACAATCAGAATTCCATTACAGCCGGTGCACGCGGACCCATTCTTATGCAGGATGTCCATTTATTTGAAAAGCTGGCGCACTTCAATCGTGAGCGCGTACCCGAGCGTGTGGTTCATGCCAAGGGTGCCGGTGCACATGGCACATTTAAGGTCACTGGCGATATATCAAAATACACCCGTGCCAAATTATTTGCCAACATCGGCAATGAATGTGATCTATTCGTGCGCTTCTCCACCGTCGCAGGTGAGCTGGGTTCGGCAGATACGGTACGCGATCCACGCGGCTTTGCGGTGAAATTTTATACTGAAGAAGGCAACTGGGACTTAGTGGGCAACAACACACCGGTGTTCTTTATTAAAGATCCCAGCAAGTTCCCGGACTTCATTCATTCACAAAAACGCCACCCGGTCTCCGGTTTACGTGACGCCACCATGCAATGGGATTTCTGGTCTCTTAGCCCTGAGTCTCTGCATCAGGTGACCTGGCTATTTGGTGATCGCGGTATCCCGGCAACACTGGCCAATATGGATGGCTTCGGCAGCCATACATTTAGTCTGTGGAATAATGACGGTGAACGTTATTGGGTAAAATGGCACTTCAAGACTCTACAGGGTATTAAAAATATGAGCGTTGAGAAGGCTGCTGAAATTGCTGCCCAAAACCCCGATTATCATCGCCAGGAACTGTATGAAGCCATTGCACGTGGCGACAATCCCAAATGGACACTGAACATTCAGATCATGCCTGAAGCTAATGCAGAAAGTTATGCTGTTAATCCTTTTGATCTCACCAAGGTCTGGTCACATGCTGACTATCCGTTAATCGAAGTGGGCGTCATGGAGTTGAACCGTAACCCGGTTAATCATTTTGCAGAAGTAGAACAGGCGGCCTTTGGCCCGGGAAATTTACCGACTGGTCTGGGTGCGTCACCTGACAAGATGCTGCAGGCACGTCTGCAGGCTTATCCAGATGCACATCGTTATCGCATTGGCGTGAATCATGCGGCACTGGATGTGAATAAACCGCGTTGTCCTGTGCATGCCTATCATCGTGATGGTCAGGCACGTTTTGATGGCAATGGCGGCGACGCACCGGTGTATCAACCCAACAGCTTCGGCGGTGCAGAAGATGATGTCAGTTATCGTGAACCGCCATTACGCATCAATGGTGATGCCGATCGCTATGATCATCGGGTAGAAACTGATCACTATACGCAAGCCGGCACCCTGTTCCGCTTAATGGATGCTGCCGCACAGACACGTTTAGTCAGTAATATTGTTGCTGCCATGCAGGGTGTGCCGCGTGACATACAGGAGCGTCAGATTGCTCATTTCACTAAGGCTGATCCCGCTTATGGTGCAGCTGTTGCGAATGGGCTTGGT
>WTAX01000449.1 GCA_013139395.1 Gammaproteobacteria bacterium
TTTTGTTTATTAAACTAAAAAATCATTATTTTTTTCTAGACAAATGCTACACATCCCCGTATCATACACCGCTTGTTGTACGGGGCTATAGCTCAGCTGGGAGAGCGCTTCGCTGGCAGCGAAGAGGTCAGGAGTTCGATCCTCCTTAGCTCCACCAAACAACAACTACAAGCTGTTTTCACAGCGAAGAGACCTTTTGATAAATTGACATAACCTTATGTTATATAGAAAATTTTCTTTATAATCTATATAAAGTGTTATATCAATTAAAATTATCAAACCAATGTCCCCTTCGTCTAGTGGCCTAGGACACCGCCCTTTCACGGCGGTAACAGGGGTTCGAACCCCCTAGGGGACGCCACTTCTTTTTTTTCAAGAATTCTATAGATTAAAGTCGTAAATTCTTTAAATTATTTTCTCTTCTACTCTGGTTTTTTCCTACTTTCATACCTACGTTAATAGACTGAATAGTTACACAATTTTACGCAATAACTACATCAGGAGTTTTATCCATGCCAGCCAGTTCATCAAAACCTAAAATTATTTACACTCTCACTGATGAAGCTCCTGCGTTAGCGACACGCTCATTTCTACCCATTGTAAAAGCCTTTACCAGAAGCGCAGAAATCCAGATAGAAACTAAAGATATATCACTATGCGCACGTATTCTTGCCTGTTTCCCTGATAATTTAACAAACGATCAAAAAGTAGTTGATGCATTACAGGAACTGGGTAAGCTGGTAACAGAGCCTGACACTAATATTATTAAATTACCTAATATCAGTGCTTCACTGCCACAGCTCAAAGCCGCAATCAAAGAGTTACAGGAACAGGGCTATAAACTCCCTGATTACCCTGAAGCGCCAGGGGATGAAAACGAACAGAACATCAAAAGTCGCTATGATAAAATCAAAGGCAGTGCGGTTAATCCGGTATTACGTGAAGGTAATTCAGATCGACGTGCTCCGGGTGCAGTAAAGCGTTACGCACAAAAGAATCCGCATTCAATGGGTGAGTGGCACAGCGATTCTAAAACCCACGTATCCAGTATGAATCATGGTGATTTTTATGGCAGTGAAAATTCCAGGACAATGGATAGAGCAGGTCAGTTTAAAATTCAGTTTATCGCTGAAAATGGTCAGGCCTCATTATTAAAAGATGACTCTCCTTTTCTGCAAGGTGAGATCATTGACACTGCGGTCATGAGCAAAAAAGCCTTACGTGGTTTCCTGGCTGATCAGATAAAAGATGCTCAGGATAATCCTATTTTATTATCCGTACACCTTAAAGCCACCATGATGAAAGTATCTGATCCTATTATTTTCGGACATGTCGTTTGTGTTTATTTTCAGGATGTCTTTAACAAACATCATGCTGTTTTTGAGGAGCTGGGGATCAATGCCAATAACGGTCTGGGTGATCTGTTAAGCAAACTGCAAAATCTGCCTGAAGCACAGGAAAAAGCTATCCTGAGTGATATTCAAGCCTGTTATGACTCTCATCCGCAATTAGCTATGGTCAACTCCGATCAGGGGATCACTAACCTGCATGTTCCCAGTGATGTCATTATTGATGCATCCATGCCGGCAGCTATTCGCTCATCAGGTAAAATGTGGGGAGCAGATGGCAAGCTGCATGATACTAAAGCGATTATCCCTGATCGTTGTTATGCCGGCATTTATCAGGAAACCATCAATTTTTGCAAAAAACACGGTGCATTTGATCCCGCGACCATGGGCACCGTGCAAAATATCGGCTTAATGGCTCAAAAGGCAGAAGAATACGGTTCTCATGATAAAACATTTGAAATACCCGGCAATGGTATAGTACGTGTCCTCGATGAAAATGATGTTTGCCTGCTGGAACAAGCTGTTGAGCAAGGCGACATCTGGCGTATGTGTCAGGTAAAAGACGCACCGGTTCAGGATTGGGTGAAGCTGGCAGTCAATCGAGCAAAGGCAACACAATTAACGACTATCTTCTGGCTTGATGAGCAGCGCGCTCACGATGCGCAGTTAATACTTAAAGTAAAACAATACCTTAAACAATATGACACTTCTGACTTAGATATTCGTATTATGTCTCCAGCAGATGCGATCAACTTTTCATTAGCACAGATTAAAGAAGGTAAAGATTGTATTTCAGTAACCGGGAATGTATTGCGGGACTATTTAACTGATTTATTCCCCATTCTTGAATTAGGCACCAGTGCTAAAATGCTGTCTATTGTACCCTTGATGAATGGCGGTGGTTTATTTGAAACCGGGGCTGGCGGCTCTGCTCCCAAACATGTACAACAGTTTTTGCAAGAAAACCATTTACGTTGGGATTCATTAGGTGAGTTTCTCGCTCTGGCAGTATCTCTGGAACATATCGCCAATACATACAACAATGATAAGGCACAAGTGTTAGCGCGAACACTGGATCAGGCAACTTCTCAATTTCTGGAAACAAACAAATCCCCTTCCCGTCAGGTCGGGGAATTAGATAATAGAGGCAGCCATTTTTATCTGGCTTTATATTGGGCCCGAAAATTAGCAGAGCAATCTCAAAATATTGAACTACAGGCGCATTTTTCAACTTTAGCCCGAGAGCTAAACGATAAGGAACAAACTATTCTCGCTGAACTTAATTCCGTACAAGGTAATCCGGTGGAGCTTAAAGGGTATTTTCACCCTGATGCAACACTCGCTGAACGCTCCATGTGCCCCAGTGATACACTTAATTCTATTATCAGATCAATGGGCTAAAGATTTATTAAAGGTTTTCAGGCTAAGGACGATAAAGAAATTAATCGTAACCTATTTCAGGCAAATCAATGCTTAGTGTGATCAACCAGTTAACGACCCAATATGAGCAGCACCATGGCTTCAGGCCAAATCTGCTTTATTCGACCAGTGCGCAATTGGATCTACTCAAGGAACAACTATCTGAACCTGAAATTGAGATCGTTGCTCAATTGATCGGTATGGATATCGTCCTTATCAAAGCAAACTCAAAACCCTACGTCTCATGGGTTCAAATTCCCTGGAAACATTCCAAAACGGCTTAGGCTCGCGGAAATAAAGATTTATTTTCATCTAAATTCACATTAGCTATTGCTAATTTTTTCTAATTCGGGCAATATTCACGCCTTGTAAATTCCAGTTTAAATTAATTCACTTATAGAGCGTATTAGTAAATAGTTATGGCAAAAGAAGAAGGCATTGAAATGGATGGTACTGTGGTTGACACATTACCAAATACCATGTTTCGCGTTGAGCTCGAAAACGGTCATATTGTGACCGCTCATATCTCAGGAAAAATGAGAAAAAATTACATTCGTATTCTTACGGGTGATAAAGTCACTGTTCAGCTAACACCTTACGATTTGAGCAAGGGTCGCATTACCTATCGCGCTAAATAAGCGCTCGATAATAGCTGACAATATAATAAATAGTCCATTTCTACACACTTTTTAGATAGCCAGGTAGGGTGGGCAATGCCCACCCTACATGCTCGCATTAGACATAAAAAAAGCCTGTATCATTATTAATACAGGCTTTTTTGTGGGTGATAGATGCTATTAATGAACCTTATCGATCTTGCCGGTTTCACTTTGTAAGTCAAATTTCAGCTCACCATTCTCTTCAGAAATAATGACTTTTCCACCATGTTCCAACTCACCAAATAACAGGGCTTCAGCCAATGGTTTTTTAATACTTTCCTGAATAAGGCGAGCCATTGGCCGGGCGCCCATTTTTTTATCGTAACCATTTTCAGCTAACCATTTACGAGCATCAGGCTCAACATAGAGTTCTACTTTCTTTTCAGCTAATTGATTTTCAAGCTCAAAGATAAACTTATCAACCACCTGTTCCATCACTTCTGTGGATAATGATGCAAACTGAACCACCGCATCAAGACGGTTACGAAACTCCGGTGTAAAACCTCGCTTAATCGCTTCCATACCATCAGAGGCATGATCTTGTAAGGTAAAACCAATAGATGAACGAGACATCGCTTCGGCACCCATATTGGTGGTCATGATTAAAATCACATTACGAAAATCAGCTTTGCGACCATTATTATCCGTTAAGGTTCCATGATCCATAACCTGTAATAAGAGGTTAAACACATCAGGATGCGCTTTTTCAATTTCATCTAATAATAAAACCGCATGAGGATGCTTATTAACCGCTTCTGTCAATAAACCGCCTTGATCATAGCCAACATAGCCCGGTGGCGCGCCAATGAGCCTGGAGACCGTGTGACGCTCCATATATTCCGACATATCAAAGCGGATCAGCTCAATCCCCATTAATTTGGCTAATTGCATCGATACTTCTGTTTTACCTACGCCTGTAGGTCCGGCAAATAAGAATGAGCCGATAGGCTTATCATCACGACCAATACCTGCCCGAGCCATTTTAATCGCTTCATCCAGGGTATCAATTGCCTTGTCCTGACCATGAATAACCAGTCTGAGGTTACGCGCTAGTTTTTTCAGCGAATTCTTATCACTGGTACTAATAGTCTTGGGTGGAATTCGTGCAATTGCAGCAATAATTGCTTCAATTTCTTTAACACCTATGGTTTTTTTACGTTTTGAGGGTGAATTAAGTTGTTGATTAGCACCCGCTTCATCAATTACATCAATGGCTTTATCAGGCAAATGACGATCATTAATATAACGCTCTGATAATTCAGCAGCACTGCGTAATGCCTGCTTGGTGTATTTTATATGATGATACTCTTCAAATCTCGAGCGCAACCCTTCAAGAATATGATAGGTTTCTTCAGCTGAAGGCTCCGAGACATCAATTTTTTGAAAGCGTCGAGCCAGCGCATGATCTTTTTCAAAAATACCCCGGTATTCCTGATAGGTAGTAGAACCAATGCAGCGTAAATCACTGGTCGACAGCGCAGGTTTTATCAGATTAGAGGCATCCATTGCGCCGCCAGAAGCCGCACCGGCACCAATAATGGTATGAATTTCATCAATAAAAAGAATAGATTTGGGTTCTTTTTTTAATTGATTTAACACCGCTTTAAGGCGTTTTTCAAAATCACCCCGGTATTTTGTTCCAGCCAGTAAGGCACCCATATCGAGGGAGTAAATGACATTACCTTCAAGGATCTCAGGCACTTCATCATCAACAATTTTCTTCGCCAGTCCTTCTGCCAATGCGGTTTTACCCACACCTGCTTCACCAACAAATAACGGGTTATTTTTCCTACGGCGACATAAAATCTGAATCGTGCGATTCACTTCTTCTTTACGGCCGATTAAGGGATCAATTTTACCTTCCAATGCCCTTTCATTGAGATTGACGGCATATAGATCAAGTGGATTTTTTGCTGCTTTGGCATTTGCCGTTTCTGGACTTTCACTTGCAGTACCGCTTTCTTCTTCTCCCGTGTCAATATTGCCATCATCAACTTTACTAATGCCATGAGAAATAAAACTGACAATATCAAGACGGGAAACATCTTGTTTGCTTAATAAATAAACAGCCTGTGACTCTTGTTCATTAAAAATTGCTACCAGTACGTTAGCACCATTAACTTCTTTTTTCCCTGAAGATTGAGCCTGAAAAATAGCACGTTGTAGAACCCGTTGAAACCCCAATGTTGGCTGGGTATCACGCTCATCAATTTCAGAAAGCACGGGTGTTGTTTCATCAAGAAAAATAAGTAATTCATTACGCAGCTGACGCAAATCAACTGAGCAGGCGTTAAGCACCTCTTCTGCTGCAGGATTATCCAATAAAGCCAGTAACAGGTGCTCAACTGTCATAAATTCATGACGTTTTTCTCGAGCTTCTTTAAAGGCAAGGTTTAGTGTAAATTCAAGTTCTTTACTCAACACAATACTTATTCCTCATCTTATATACTTTTATTCAACTTCCATTGAACACATCAGTGGATGATTATGTTTTTTAGAATAGTTGTTCACTTCTAATGTTTTAGTTTCCGCAGTATCTCTGGTAAACAAACCACAAATACCCTTACCGCTACTATGGACATCCATCATAATTCGAGTGGCTTTTGCACGATCCATGGAAAAAAAGTTTTCCAGTACGTGTACTACAAATTCCATAGGTGTGTAATCATCATTATTAATAATAACGCGATACATACGGGGGTTTTTCAGCTTTGGTTTGGCTGTTTCAACCGAAGTATCACCCACGTCGTTATCATTTAATTCATCATCATGCCAATCATCTGAGTTGGTAATTTTAATCATATATAGTTAAGTTTAGCTAAAACTAAAAAAAAATCTCTAATTTAAGGAAAAAAATAGCAGTGCTTTAATTTTCCAAATATTTAAAACACACTAGCACTAGTGTGTATGGGGTTTTTTTCATCTTATTACAAGTGAAACTTTGTTTATAGCAGTTAGAAAAGATTCCATTAAGAACCAGATAAACTCTCATAATTACCGTCATCTTATGGAATATTTTCCATATTTATTATAAACTTAATATATGTTATTAAAGTAATTGCTAGGAATGAACCATGAGCAGGTCAAAATCATCAAAAAATAAAGATGATAAAAAGAAAAAAAATGAATCCGAAACACTCAAATCACTGAAATCCGGTCAGAAACGCCCTGCCGAGCCCACTAGTAAGTCATTAATTTCATTAAAAAAAATCAAAAAACAACTTAGCAACGTTGTATTGCAAAGAAAAAATGACCAACAACACCTTAAAGAACTAAAAAAAAATACAAACGATCTAAGTAAACAAATTAAAAACACTGAATCTCAACTATCTAAACACGTCCTTAATAAAGATTTACAACAAATAAAGAAAAATTTAGAAAAAAAACAGAGTCAATTTAATAAGAGCACCGATAATCTCTCAAAGGAAATAGTCCAGTTAAACGATTTAGTAAAGCGTGTTGAAGGTAAAATCAATAGCTTAGAAAAACAAGCTTCACTTAACAATAAAGTCCCTCAAAAAAGCAATAAGTTATTATTAAAAAAAATCAGCCGATTTGAAGAAGAATTAAATCAGTTCACCGATACCCTTATTAACCCTGAATACCATATTAGAGATTTTTCAAGGCAATTAAAAAAACTCGGTAAGCTGATTAAACAATCCAAAGCAAATTATCAGGATCATGATACTCAAATAAAACTATTACAAACCAATACCACCAATATCAGACAATTATTACAGCAGGACTGTGATAGTTCTCAAGTAGTGGCTAATAGCTTTCAGC
>WTAX01000070.1 GCA_013139395.1 Gammaproteobacteria bacterium
TATTTAATTTGTACAATCTCTTTTCCCTGGTCTTTTAAATATTGTTCGACACCATAATTATGCGGTTTTCTTCCCCAATCCTCGCCAATTACAAAAATATCCGCTTTGACCTCCTTACAAACAGAGATGTAATCTAATTCATGGTATGGAAGTACAATATCAACACATCGTAAAGCTTTCAGCATTTCCATTCGCTGCTCAAGAGGAATAACAGGTATTGTTGGCTTATACAGATTGACCACCTCATCTGAAGCAACACCCACCGCAACCGTATCACCTAATGTTTTGCAATATTCCAACAAAGCAAGGTGGCCCACATGTAACAAATCAAACGTACCGACGGTATAAACGACCATAATTAAATTGAATCCTTTGAAGCGTTGTTATTGACCTGTTATTATACCACGATCTCACCCCCGATAAGTTGACTACAAGCAATACTGACCTAAAAAAGTAAATAGTCTGTTTGTATCGATTAATTTAACGCTATTTATTAAGGAAATAGAATGACAACAGAAAACTTAAAAGCTCAGGAACAAAGCCCGGAACAACAGCCAGCCACCATTCTCTCTTATGTTAAAGATCTTCCAAACCTTTGTTCACTTGCAGGTCTGGCCTGCACAATAGTGGCTATTTACTACAGTATTTTAGGTGTTTACTCCGCTGCAATGATTGGTATGATCTGGGCGGTTGCTTTTGACTGGGCTGATGGACTCATTGCTCGCAGAATGAAAGGGCGAACTGGTGATGACAGTGCTTTTGGTGGCCAACTTGATGTTTTAATCGATATCGTGAGTTATGGTGTTGGGCCTGCTATTCTCCTATTGTGTATTGGAAAATTCGATATTCTCTATCTCCCTGGCGCATTTCTAATTGTTGCAGGCAGTGCTATTCGATTAAGTTATTTTAGTACTTTCGGTCTTGTTGGGGGGAAAAAATATACCGGACTGGCGCTTGATAACAACAACATTATACTCGTTTTCATCTTTTTATTCGCAGGTTTTTTTAGCGAGGACACTTTTGCTATTATTCTTTATGCAAGTTGTCTGGGACTTACCGCCTTGAATGTATCACAGCTCAAAACACCCAAACTTTCTGGAAAGCCATTAAATGTCTTCATTCTTGCTGCCTATACTCTTGGATTGACAGCAATCTATGGCTGGATGCTTCTGTAAAAAATTAGTGCATGACACCCTTATAAAAGAAGTAGTCTTAATTGTTTCTTGATGCTTTTTTAGCGGCTTTGTTAACGTTCCAGTCTAATGACTGAACTAAACGAGCCTTTGATTTTGGTAAAGGAATACTCTTTAACCGTTCTAAATTAAAAGGCGTAAAAAATAACTGCCCTGCTTCAATCAATTCTTCAACCAGGGCAAATTGTTCATCCAGACTGTTTGCCCATTTACAATAACGGGTGAGTGAGGGTTTTTCATCAGGCTCATTAGCCAGTTTTTCCAGTGCAATTAACGGTTTTAATATTTTTACAATGAGTTCTTCTCGGATATCCAGTGTAAAGATACTTAACCCCTGTAATTGCTCAATATCCTCTCGTTGGGAGCGATCGCATTCATTTTCAATAAGCGCTGAAAGAGTTGTCGTATTATCTGTTTTGGTTGCTAATTCGTTTAATGCCGTCAATAATTCTATTGGGTAGGTATCACAAAAACTGGTCAGAACATAATAAAGCCAGTTGGCTCCTTTAGAAGCCTGTTTAAGCTCATTGACTTGCTCTCTGATACTATCTTGTTCCAGTATTTTGTTTAATTGAATTTTCTGTTTTCGAATGATATTTTCATCTTGAATGATTTTTTTCTGTTTTTCAAAGCTCACATCGAAATATTTCTGCCCACAATTTTCACAGAGATTCGTTTCATTTTCATCTGAAGTACTCACTAAATAACCACGAGAGTGCTCTTTTAGACAATTACTAAGACCACAACGTGCGCTTTCATCTTTGAATGAATAGAAAGCTGATATATGAGTGAAATTAAATTTTTTAGGTTTAATCGAAGATTTATAGTCAGGACGATTGATTATATCGTCCCATGATTTAAGTATTATTTCTTCTTCTATGTGGAAAAGAGTGGACACAGTTTTTCACCTCTTTGTGAATGAATTTTTTGGGTCAAATCAGTTAATATTCAGATTATTTAAACAGGCTCTTAGCGAATAATTGTTCATACTTGCTCAAATACATAAGCAATTATTGTTTATCAAGTGTATCAATCAGGATTTCCTTTCATTAACTCATTAATAGACAGAAGGATGTATAGTTGACCTTTTTGCTGCCAGGTACCCTGAATGATACGATTTCCTTCACTCAATGTCGTGGTATCTATGTCAGATGCTTTGATCTTAATAATTTTATTGACATTATCAACAAGTATTCCCATTTTCTGATCAGCCAATTCCATCATGACAATCCGTGTTTCCTTGGTGATAGCTTGATCTGCCAGCCCTAACATCATACGTATATCACAAACAGTGATCACTTCACCTCGAAGATTGATAATACCTAACACATATTCAGGTGAACCCGGTACAGGAGATATTTCAGGATACTGTAAAATCTCCTGGACATGGAGTACATCAACACCATACGACTCATTACCCAGAGTAAACAACAACCACTGTGTCTGTTGTTCTTCGTCGTTCGGTGTTAACCCATACTCTTCCAAACTTACCGTATTGTGCACAGAAGTTCCCATTCAATTAAAATATTGTGGTGAATGAATCAATACCACTGCCGACATATCAATATTATTGATTGCCAAATTAATCCCATTGCTCTGAAAACATCCCCAGACTCGTGAGAATATCATATTGACGAGCATCTCTGGTATTTAAACCAACATTGTTAAAGTGGGAACCGAGGTGACTATAGTCTGTTGGATCAATAATGTCTGGAATCGTGTTTGATTGTATTTTAGATGCATTCCTCTTATAGAGAGAAAACAATGGTACAGGAACAGAACTTAGTGATTCTCGTCTTTTTTGAAATGAATAAAAAACCTCTTTATTTTTCTGTCTGATCAAGTGATTGTTGAGCTCAATATCACTAGCATACAATACATTAGGATATCTTTTTCTATACAGTCCTCCAGAAGTGTTCATCGTTCTTGTGGCAGGTTCTGTCTGATTAATAATGTCACTGGGAAATATATAGTGAGTTTCAGCTGATAATGGCATTGAAAATAATAATAGCAGTGGAACTACTTTTATATAATTTTTTTTATGGGATATTTTCTTAAAAAACCATTGTATCAATGATGTTACAAAAATCATCATGTTGCATTCTTCTTGAATTGTGTCACTTGCCATATAAAATGATAACGTTTAGGTGTTGTTATTGCTATCTTAGAAATAAGATTAAAGAGCCTCATAAATCACCTATAAAAGCCAATAATACTAGCATAAATCTGGGATTAAAATTGCTTTAATGTTTGAATATTTGGTCTTTATTTTTGAGTGTTCTAGCATTTAATAAAATCAATTATGATGGAAATGGTTATAAGTCATAGATTTCGTTTCTCCTGGGAAGCAATTCGAGTATATTTAGGTCGTTCAAAAATTAAGAAGATAAACGGAAAATCAGCTATGCAATGATTTCAGGAATAAATTAAGTTACATCTATGAATACAAGCCTTTTTTGAAGTGGTATGCAGGAGGTAGCGAGGTCGATTGATTATGACAGGTTATCTAACGATACTAAGCTTGCGATATGTTAAAATACCTTAGCGCTTATGCAATTTAGATCAACTAATTAACCGTAACTTCGATATTTTAATGTAGACTTTCTAAATCATTCCATCGGTCTGTGAATACTCTTAATTTTTATCTCGATATAAAACACTAGGAGTAAACAATGACCGTCTATAAAGATGATCCACCTTGCACTGAGTGCAGTGGTGGTTGTTGCATCAGCTATGATGTTATAGCACTAACTCCAGATGAGGTTAAATACTTTGGTGTACCGCGCATTCTGATAGGGAACGATGGTTGCCAATACTTAGAAAAAGGCCGCTGCTCCATTCATAATGAAAGACCTCAGGTTTGCAGAAATTTCGATTGTCGGAATGTAACTTCCTCGAGAGAGATGCGAGTACTCACTGGAAATGGTGTTCCAATAAACTTCCTTACTTCATATAAAAGTCTGAAATAAATACTGCTTTATGGAAACCAGAAGAAGATAGAAACTTTCCTTCAATGGCCAATTAAGGTCATTTTTGACCAGATTAGAAACGGCTCAACATCAAAATTTTAGTTAGGAATCATTTTTTATCACACTAATGAAATTGCAGCTATGTGGTACTGGCAACTCAATAAGGAAATGCTAATTATTCTGCAAAGGGACGGTAGCAGAACGTCTCATG
>WTAX01000457.1 GCA_013139395.1 Gammaproteobacteria bacterium
CGGGCCCCGGCACAAAAATCATTTGTCTGGGAAATATAGCACAAATTGACACACCCTATTTAACAGAGACCACATCCGGACTCACCTTTGTTGTGGATCGTTTCCGTAAATGGGAACATAGCGGCCACGTTACTCTAAGACGTGGTGAACGTTCCAGACTGGCTGATTTTGCAGCCGATGTTTTATAACCATTATTTACCATAAGGGATTATTAAATGCTTAACACCATTACTGTTCGCAGTCTTATACTTATCAGCAGCCTGATACTATTAGCCTCTTGTGCAAAAACACCTGATGTTCGTTTAACTCTTTGTCAGGACTTAACTCAATTGTTACTCAATTCCCCTGAGGGATTGCAGTGGCATGAACATAAGTCCATCATAAAAGGCTATCAAGATCTGGAAATGCAGGTTCAATTTTCAACAGGTGAACAGAACAGCAAGGCATATGCGTCTTGTTTTTACTCTTATGAACAAGATGAAATTGGCGCAGAAACATTTCAAGATCCTGAAGCAGCTTATTCCACTTATCCCAGCAAAATGATTTTAAAAGATAAGGCAGTCGACAAAATCCTTTTGAGTAAGAGCATTAATAAGGTTATGCTGCAACAGGGCAAAGACATCATCAACAAGGTAAAAAAAGACTTAGAGCAAGCAAGCCAAAAAGCAATGGAAAGAATAAAAGACTAAATAACCATTTCTAACAGGTGTCCAGAGGATACAAAAGCATGTAATACATCGTTTCGGGGTTTTATGCAAATGCAAGTGAAATGATGTACTACATACTCTTGTATGCTATCTGAAAAAATACGGACACTATTTTAGAGCAATAATATGGACTCCTTCACCTAAACTTTAAGCTATTTAGAAAAACACATGGCTTTCAAACACCTTTCCAGCCAACATACAAGTAATCCGCAAAAACCAACACCACAAAAACTGGACATCATCGATAAGTCACACCATCTTTAGCTAATGAAAACAGGGGCATGGCTTTTATTGTTTTGTGATCCACTTTTTATTTATTTTCTTTTCATAGTGATACAATTCACATCCGATCGAAATATTATATTATTAATCATATGCATTTGGTTTAGACAATAATAAAGGAGTATCTGATGAGCAATACCGTCAGAAAAGGCTTTGTAATTATTTCCCTTTTAGGGGGAATTATCTTACCTGCAGCAGCAACACAAAAGAACCCTTCGGCTTATATGAGTCCAATCATTGCGTATCTGCTTTCGGACTCTTCCGGAAACACCATCGACTCTGATAACGACGGTACACCTGATACAATCGATGCGTTCCCATACGACCCTAATGAAACAATTGACACTGATGGAGACGGTACGGGAAATAATGCCGACACCGATGATGACAATGACGGTATACCGGACACTTCAGATCCTGAGCCGCTAGTACCGGATATCAGCACAAAATTTGCACATTCAGTATTGCTGAAAAGTACATTTGGACCTACTGATACGTTAATTCAAGAACTTCAAACCAAAGGAGTTGCAGGCTGGGTTGATGATCAGCTCAACGCAAGCTCAGCATATGATAGTAACAGTGATCAATATCTGACATACCTTGAAAGGGTGATCCAAATAGCCAGAATGGCTTCTCCAACACAATGGAGCGGATCAATCCAGGATTATCTGACCCCTGACAACGCTTATGTCTTTAATAGTAAGTCATTTGAAACATCTGTGTTACTTTTCTTTACCAGCACATGGTTTGAAAATGTACTTCACGCAGAAGATCAACTAAGACAAAGGGTTGCTTATGCTTTAAGTCAAATCATAGTGCTTTCAACTGCAGAGCAGTTCTTTTATAAAAGAGCAGAAGCACTTGCATACCATTATGATATTTTGGCCAAAAACGCCTTTGGTAACTACAGAGATATTCTACTGGAAGTTTCAAAATCTCCGGGAATGGGTCTTTATTTAACCTTTCAGGGAAGTAAAAAATATGACCCGTCCACCCAAAGACAGCCAGATGAAAACTATGCAAGAGAAATCATGCAGCTCTTCTCTATTGGTTTAGCACAAATAAATCTGGATGGCTCAGAGAATAAAGATGTTAATGGCAACTCAATTCCCATCTATACCCAAACGGATGTAGAAGAACTCTCCCGCGTATTTACAGGATGGGATCCGGCATTGAATCCTGCATATGGACATACACACGGAAGCTATACCCAGGAGATGGAGTTTACAAGCGAGCATCATGATTTTGAAGAAAAAATAGTTTTAGGTGAAGTAATTGCAGCAGGAAAAACTGGAGAAGATGATATAGAAGCCGCAATAGATATATTAATGAATCATCCAAATGTCGCCCCATTTATCTCAAAACAACTTATTATGAGACTTGTTACTTCCAACCCATCACCAGAGTATATTTCAAGGGTAAGTCATGTATTTAATGACAATGGAGAAGGTATTAAGGGTGATTTAAAAGCTGTCGTAAGAGCTATTTTACTTGATGCGGAAGCCATTAAAACACATGATGAAAGTAGCACTTTTGGTAAAGCTAAAGAACCAATTATAGCCTATACGCAGTTGTTACGTTCATTTGAAGTAGATTATATGGAACCCTGGGAAGGCGGTCCTGTCGGTGCTGACAGCGGAGTTAACATGCAAGATGTTTATCTTTTTAAGAGCAATTTAATTCCTCCCTTTGGACAAGGACCTATGCGTGCAAAAAGCGTCTTTAATTTTTACAGCCCTGAATACATACCAAACGATAGTTATTTCAGAACCAATAACATTGTAGCTCCAGAGCTTGAAATTCAAAGTGCACAAAGAATCACCAATTTTAACAATCGACTTCAAAGAGATACATGGTCCCATATAAGACTTTATTACAATAGTCCTAATGAATATTATGGTTCACTTTATGACAGATTTATCATCCATTATGTTAAAGAGAGAGAGCTTATTGAAAATGAACTCAATTCAGATTATAAAAATATCAGGAAAGAGCCATACAAAACCAATGCTATTAATGCTTTATTTAACCACGTTAACAAAAAATTAACTGGCTCAAATCTCTCCAGTGAACAGGCTGAAATTATTAAGCGAAAACTTTCTTCATATACTTATAGAGATAATATTTACGGCGCCAGAGATATGATAAACAGAACAATCAATGCAATTGCTACAACCAATCGTTATATGATCCAAAGATAGGAGGAAAACCAAATGCCGTTAAATAACCGAAGAGATTTTTTAAAGCTGGTTTACAATTTATCAATTGCAGGTTCAGCAATTCCATTAATTATACCGACAAAGGCTTATGCAAACAGTTCTCCTGCATTTAATAACTATAAAGCTTTGGTCTATGTATCTTTAGCGGGCGGCAATGACGCTTTTAATATGGTTATTCCCACCAACACAAGCGGAGGCAATAGTTACAACAATTATAAAAGCATACGCCCGACACTTGCAGTAAAAAATATAGATTTATCAACTCATTTAGTGACAGATGCTAATGGAAATCTTGATTTAACAGGAGGAAACCCTTATACCAAACATAAACCTGCAACAGCATGGCTGGAAAATGCGGATACCTATTTAGCAGGTTTTTATCCTGTCAATGGAACAAATGTTGCTATAAACGGTGTCATGCCTGAGGTTGCACACCTTATGAACACTAATAAATTAGCTGTTATTGCCAACGTTGGTACACTGGTTGAACCCACCACCAAAACGGAGATAATAAACGAAACAGTTAAGCTCCCTATTTATATGTTTGCACATAATCATCAGTCAAGAATTCAACAAACAGGTCAGGCTGATAATAAATCTATCGAAGGATGGGTTGGAAGACTTTATGACGAGTGGTCAGGTGTAAATGGTACAGATTTATTGGGTAATAATGCCTCTTTTGCAGGTTATTCTTATACATTAGCAGGTAAGACTGTTGAACCACTAACGATGCCAACAACTCCAGAAGGTTTTCAATCAAGAACACAAACTGATATGAGAGAAGAGTTATATAATTTAAATGAGGTTAACCCTTTTTTAAATTTATATAACAGAATGATAAATCGCTCTTTTGACCTTTCTTCTAAAATTGCAAATGTCTGGAATAATGCCTATACCTATTCCTCTACAGATGCTTATGGCGGATCCCTTTTTTCCATACCGAGCAGAGATTACTTACAATTAAAGCAGTCACCAGATGGTACACTTATAGAGCAGTTAGAAGCTGTATCAAAAATGATTGATTATGGAAGAAATAACGGTATTAAAAGACAAGTATTTTTCGTTGAACTACCCGGATTTGATTCACATGGCTCTCAATTGGAAAATCATCCTAAATATTTAAGAGAATTAAGTTTAGCACTGAGTAAATTTCAAACAGCTATGGAAGAGCTTGGAGCTTCAGATGAGGTGACAACATTTACACTTTCAGATTTTGGAAGAACTGCAGCAAGTAATGGTGATGGAACAGACCATGCCTGGGGTGGGCACAATCTTGTGATGGGAGGTGCCGTAAAGGGTGGAATGGTCTATGGCCAGATGCCGGATCTCACTCCGGGAGGAAATCAGGACTATGGCAGAAATGGTCGTATCATTCCTGCTATCTCTGTTGATCAGCAACTCTCGACACTCACCAAATGGTTTGGTGTTGAAGATACACTTATTGAAAAACTGTTTCCAAATATTTCAAATTTTGATAGTACAACTTATGGCAGAGATATTGGGTTTATGGGTTGAGTAAAAAAGAAATCTCGCTACATCTTGTTGTAGCGAGGATTGATCCGATGTTTTCCAGGCGGCAATTTTTTATTATACCCGTGATCTTTGAATCTATAATCCTGGAATAATCGTAACTATTCAGCGTATATTTCTTAATGATCACTGTTGAGCCTATGGTCACTTATTTTTCTGACTTTGAGAACTCGCTACACTCAAACAATCAAAGTCAGAAAAATAAGCAACCACAGGCTCTTTATAAATAATATGCTGAATAGTTACGTTAATTCTTGCAATACGGGAGAATACTATATATGAAACTCAGCTTAATTAAGTCTATGAGTACTATTATTTACTAAATCAATTTCCAGTTTACCTAATGGCGCATCCATTGCCATGCGCAGGGGAATTTTCTTTTTATCATTACTTAACCACACGTAGTAATAACTATCTTTTTTTTCATTGGTTTGAATTTTAAACTTCGTCCCCTGCACCTTTTTACCATTGAGTGAAAATGTTTCCAGAGACTGCTGTTGTATCTTGTATATGCGTATATCATCAGAGACGGCAACGGGAATTTCTGTCAAGGTTCCCGAATCCTTATTTAACAACTCACTTGTCCGTAACAGGTATATTAATGACAGCGGATCAAGTATTTTCGCATGCTGTATTTTGTCACCCGACTCTTTGTGAATCAGATAACTGTTCTGATCCTCCAGTAAAGGAAAATGCGTGAGAAAATCTGGAATACTATAATTGCCATCTTTTTCCCAAACCTGTTTAACATCCATTCCTAAAAAACCAGACTTTTCCTGTATCTTTTCACGTTTTTTGAATAATTGTGTTGCTTTATTTTCCCAGTCCAGCCAGAGAAAATCATGGCTATGACTATCGCCTGTATTAGTTTGTTCCACTAAAACTGTTCGTTGCTTAAGACTATCCAGAGTTGTTTTGTAAGTATAACGAACGGGCTGAAATATTTCTGCTTTGGTGTAATTCTCTGTTGTGAGATACAGTTCAAACTGGTGTGCTTTGTGTTTATCCGGTGTTTGCTGGTTGGCTGAAAAGCTCATTTTTATATCTGCCAGATCAGCCCAGATCATAGAGGTAAGTAAGCCTCTATAACTGAGTTTATAATAAAGCGTTTCACCTGTGGCAAAGGGCCAGGAAACCTGTTTGGCATTATCAGCATAAACATCCATGCTTTTGCACAATACGGTGCAAAACAGGAGTACTGATAAAAGAATATTAAGGCGAGGCATTGACTTGCTCATCAGGTAGTGATGGCCATACTGTTATCACTGAACTGACCAGCGTGCCCAGAGGTATGGCAAAAAATACTCCCCAAAAACCCCATAGGCCGCCAAAAAATAAAATGGCGACAATAATAGCCACAGGATGAAGATTAACCACTTCTGAAAATAATAAGGGCACAATCACATTACCATCCAAAGCCTGGATAATACCATAGGCAAGCATTAACCAGGCGAAATCAGCAGTCCATCCCCATTGAAAAAATGCGATGAGTGCCACAGGAATGGTCACTACCGTAGCACCAATATAGGGTACGACAACGGATAAGCCCACCAGAATTGAAATCAGCAAGGCATATTTCAAGCCGAGAAATGAGAAGGTAATAAAACACATCACTGAAATGATGGTAATTTCCCAGAACTTTCCGCGCACATAGTTACCAATCTGCTGATCCATTTCATACCAGACCTGAGTGGAAAGCTGGGTATCTTTTGGAAAAAAACGCATAAACCAGCCCAGAATCATGTCCTTGTCTTTTAAAAAGAA